>CAZJXZ010000051.1:0-14959 GCA_964549955.1 uncultured Eubacteriales bacterium | reverse complement strand
TGGCGAATATCCTGACGTCGCCCTTTCTGATGCTGCGGACTTGGCCAAACTTGCCAAGCGATTTCCTGAAGCCCGCTTCATCCAGGCTCACATTGCAGGCGGAGGAGACTGGCAATTCGGCCTGCGTGCCGCAGCGGATATCCCCAATATCTGGCTCGACCTTTCGGGAAGCGGCTCTGACGAGGGAATGGTTGAGTTTGCACTCAAAATCGTCGGCGAAGACCGCCTTCTTTTCGGCACGGATTTGACCCTCGACACTGCGCTAGCGCGACTGGAGACTCTCAAAAGAGCCGGAGCAAACATAAAAAAAATTTCTTCCGCCAATGCCCAAAAACTCTTTGGAGATAGATTTAAATGATAATCGACAGCAATGTCTTGATCGGAAACTGGCCTTTTCGAAAGCTCCCCTATACCGATGCAAGCCAGGTTCGGCAAGTCCTGGCGGCAAGTGGAATCAACCATGCTGTGGCCGTCTCCACCGATGCCATATTTTTCCGCAACGTCCAGGATGGAAACGAAACTCTTTATAAGGCACTTGCTCAGCATCGAGACTTCTTCACGCCTGCGGCAACCATCAATCCCTCCTATGCCCGCTGGGAAAAAGACTATGAGCAGGCACTTCAAGAAAAATGCGCAGCCATCAGGATTTGGCCCGAGTATCAAGGCTGGGGCCTTCTTGATTCCTGTGGGCTTGAGCTCTGCAGCGCCTGTAAAGAGGACAGGCTGCCCATTATTCTCACCACTGAAGTCGAGGATTCAAGGCAGCGTCATCCTCTTGATAAACCCGAAGATTGGAAAGGCGGTGATCTGAAGCGGCTCATCGAGGAAACGGCAGGCCTTAAGGTACTTGTTGTCAATGCCCGGGCAGAGAAGGTGAAGGAGCTTGGTCTCGCCTTACCAGAGGAAGATCGAAAACGGATATTCTTTGACATCAGTGGCCTATGGGGGGCTTTTGTCGATGACCTCGACCTCTGTATCGAGCAGGTTGGAATCTCTCAGTTTGTCTTCGGCTCTCATGCCGCATTGAAGACTCCAGAAGCAGCCATAACAAAGCTCAATCTTTCAAAAATCAAAGAGCTGGATAAGAGAAAGATATGCGCTCTCAACATCAGGCAGTTGATGCCAAGATTGAAGATATAAAGGCTCAGGCAGAGCGGTTCGAAGGCACACGGCTTTCTCACCAATCTGCCTTCGCTAAGTGCGACAAAAGCGGCGTGTCTTTGAGACACCCAGCCTGATCGGTATTATCGATGATGATGCTTTTCCCTACGAAAAAAAGATACTTTCTGCTTTTTTGATTGAATTCGGTCTGAACATTTTTTATAGTAAGGTCAACATCAAGAAATATTGAGCGGCTCTCTAAGCCATAGAGTATTATGTTTAGTCGAGAGAGAGGCAATAGACAGAAAAAGCTTATCTGCTTGGCTGCTGCATTTATGATTGCCAGTCCTATCTCTTGCCAGAAAAAGGCCTCAAGGAATAAAGAATTTTCTTTGACGGCATCTCGAGCGATTATAGGCAGAGAAAAATCTCATCTTGAAAAAACCCAGGAATCGAAGAATTTCTCTGTAAAATTGATAAACCAATGGGGAAAGAGGGGAGAGGCGCCAGGAGAATTCATCATTCCCAACGGCATCACCATCCTGAGAAATCAGCTTGTCTTGGTCGTCGATTGCCGTAATTCAAGGATTCAAAAATTCGAAAGAAACGGCGCGTTTAAAGGAATCATCAAGCCCTCCATAAATTATGCTGGCTCGAAACCCGATGAATTCAAGAATAGGCTCCGCTGGCCTGAGGGTATCTGCTCAGACAAGAACAGCCGAATATGGGTTGCTGACACTATCCGCAATCACCGCGTTGTTCAAATTAGCGAGGAGGGGGAAGCATTGCGTTCCATAGGCGGCGACGGCAACAGCACTCACGGCAGCGGAAATGATTTGGGCAGCTTTCTCTGGCCGCACGGGGTGGCTGTTTCAGAGCAGGGAGAGTTGCTCGCTGTCAGCGATACTGGAAATAACAGGATTCAGATTTTCCGGACAGGCCAGCCTGACACTCCTCTTTCCCGCACGCTTGACAGGTCGCGGCTCTATCTGATGCAGGCTGTCGGCGAGTTTGGAAAGGAGCCTGGAAACTTCATCTCTCCTGCCGGGGTATTAATCGCTGATAAGAATCAGATTTATGTCGCAGACTATGGAAACAACAGAATTCAGGTTTTGGATGAAAATGGCCGGCTCCTGCGCTCCTTTGGAAAAATCGGTTTTGAACAAGGCGAGCTTTATCACCCTTATGAGCTTGCCATGAGCAGGGAAGGATTACTCGCTGTCTCCGACTACGGCAATAACAGGATTCAGGTCTTTGACAGGAATGGAAATTTTTGCTTCTTCTTCGGCAAGCCTGGAAAAGGAGCCGGCGAATTCAACGGTCCGACAGGAATGGCTTTTGACCAAGCCAGCAATCTTTATGTCGCTGACGCCTTCAATCACAGGATTCAGGTCTTCAGCTTCTCTGCTGAAGCAGAGGGAATTCCGATTGCAGTCAATGAAACCGAGGAAGGAGTGAAAAGGCGGATGGATTTGGCCCTTGCCATGTTTTCTGACCTCAGTGAAGAAAGAAGCCTGACTCCAGAAGAGCTGGGGCATTGGCTTGCCATCGAAATTTATAACGATGAAAACCGGTATTTCCCTCAAAAGGCTGAGAAGAAAGGCTACTGGGGACGGGGATACTATGACTGGTCTCCGCCCTTCAACACCTGGAGCTATCATCCCCTCTACCGGGAGACTGCCTGGCGCGTAAGCTCCTACATTGCCCTTGGAAAGATCACAGCAGAGGAAGGCTACAATGAGATTGCCCAAAGCGCTCTGAATTATCTGGTCAGCGAGCAGCCTGAAGACGGGGCTTATAGATGGTGGGCGGGCGAAGAGCCTTCATCAGAGGGAATTTTTTTTGTCAGCGGTGTCGTAGGAGAAGCTCTGGCTATTGGCTTTGAGCGCTTCAAGGACCAAAGGTATCTTGAGGCTTTGAGGCGAATCTGCGATTGGGCTCTTCTGCAGCCCACGGACTTAACCAACACCAACTATAACTCCTTCCTCAACCATCCGCTCGTTCTTTATTATGCTATGAGCGGAGATCAGAGATATCTGGAGAAGGCTGTTAAGCTGACTCTGGAATCGATTTCAGCCAATATCGACCAAGATGGAGCGATGAAGGATGCCCATAACCGAAAGACCGTCTATCATTATATTATCCTGCGTGGCCTGATGAGGCTTCTAAGCGCACTGCCTCCGGCTCATAAGGATTATGACCAGGTTGCATCCTTCACCCGTAGAATGCTCGAAAACCTAGAGAAAAGGCAGCAGTCGAACGGCGCCTTTCTTTCCTCTCCTGCAGGAGCTGAGCCAGGCAAGAGCCCATTTATTGTTGCCCCTGTTCTTGCTTATTGCCAGGCAAAGACCTGGTTCGGATGGGAAGTCGATGAAGAGAGAATCAACGCTGCTATCAGCTATCTCGCCAGAGATGGGGCAAACGATGACGACAGGTTTGTCATCCGCGATTATCTTGTTTACCGCTTTCAGGCGGCGAGAAATAAAAAAGCCTTCTGCACAGAATTTTCTAAAAGCTTAAAAAAATGGAGGATAAAGCTATCACAAACGCATTAAGTGCTTTTAAATTGTCATTGCAAGCCCGAAGCGCACCGGCAATCTGTTTGAGTCTTCGCAAGGAGCAGAGAAGATTCCCCGCTTTGCTGGAACAGGCTGCGCAATTTCATAAAAAGAGATTGCTTCGTTTCAATCGCAATGACACAGTAACAAGATTAGTAGGCAATATAAAGGAGGACAGAAATGGATAAGACTAAGGTTCTCAAATTTTTCCTAATTTTGTTTTCATTTTTTTTAACTCTTCAAACGTCATCTTTTGCTCAAAGGACAGGGTATTCCAAAGATGAAATCATGCGGCGGAGAACAGCCCTGATGGACAAGGTTGGAGAAGGAATGATTGTTCTCTTCGGAGAATCGATGCCCCAGCCTGGAGCTCACTTCAGGCAGGACAATGACTTTTACTATTTCAGCGGGATAGAGGACATGAACGCCATCCTGGTTATGACTCCCAAGACGAAGGAGACATATCTTTTTCTGCCTCCCCAGACCCAGAGAGAGGAGATGGTCGAAGGACCAAATCTGCTGAAAGACCCAAAGGCAAAGGAGAAGGCCGGGGTTACAGACATTTTCCCCTTGAGCTACTTCGACGAGTTTATCGCCAGGAGTGAAAGAAGGTTTGGAATAGCATTTTATCTTCGGTTATCGCCGCGGGATTTAGTCGACAATGCCCGCTGGGAAACTATGATTTTTGTTGCAAGAAAGAACAGGCTTCTTTACAACGACCAGATTCCTCTCGACAATTACCGGATTGCAAAGCTCAAGGAGAGGTATCCGGTTTTCGAGTTCAAGGATATCGTTCCTTTTATCGATGCCATGAGAATGATTAAATCGCCAGAAGAGATTGAAGTCCTGAGGCGGAACGGTAAGATATCGGCTGAGGCGGTCAGGCAGGCGATATTGGCTACAGCGCCTGGCGCTTATGAGTATGAAATCGAAGCAGCGGCGATGCATGTCATCCTGAAGAATGGGGCCAAAGGAGCTGCCTACCCGCCGATTGTCGGGTCAGGGCCGAACACCTGCATCTGGCACTACAGCCAGAACTCGAGGAAGGTCGAGGACGGCGATTTGGTGCTCATGGACTTCGGGGCAGACCTCGACTATCTCTGCATCGACATCACCCGCACTTGGCCTGCATCGGGAAAATTTACACCAGAGCAGAGGGAAGTCTACAACATAGTCCTCGAGGTTCAGAAGGCCTGCATCGAGGCTTATCGCCCTGGAGTGACATCCGAGGATGTCCAGAAGCATGTGGCTGAAGTCTTGAAGAAAAAAGGACTGGACTCAAGAGGCCTGAGAGGCGGCTTGGGCCATCATGTGGGGATGGCCGTGCACGATGTCGGAATCGGACGCGTTCCCCTTAAAGAAGGAATGGTCTTCGCCATCGAACCTGCTCTCTATTATCCTGAAAAGAAAATTGGCATCAGGATTGAAGACACAGTTCTCATCACCAAGGACGGCTGTGAAGTCCTGACCAGGGACGTCCCCAAAGAAATAAATGAAATAGAAAGATTACTAGCGCAAAAAGCAAATAGGGGACCGACCTCCTCAAGATGACGCCCCAGGCTGAATATTTCAAGAATGTTTGTCCAATAATCTCTTTCTGGAAAGGAGTTAGAAGTGAAAAAATCGATTATTCTGGCCTTCTTCAGTCTCTTTGCATTGGGCCATGCCTGTCTGGCTGCTTTAAGCCAGCATATCGTTGACTATCGAATCAAGGCCAAGCTTTTGCCAGAAGAGAAAGCTGTTTCCGGCCAGGAGACATTGACCTGGCTCAACGACTCGGATCAGCCAGTCTCAGAGCTTCAATTCCATCTCTACCTCAATGCTTTCAAAGATAGCAGCTCAACTTTTATGAAAGAGAGTGGAGGAGCTCATCGAGGATTTAAGGCTGATAAGCAAGACAGGGGTTATGTAGCCATCACAAAGCTTCTCGATGCCTCCGGCACTGACTTGATTCGAACTCTCGAATACATCCATCCTGACGACTGGAATAAGGACGACCAAACAGTGGTTCGAGTGAGGCTTCCCAAGCCAGTTCCTCCTCATAAAAAAATTACGCTTCACATCGAGTTCTATTCGAAATTGCCCAAAGTCTTTGCCCGCTCCGGCTTTTATAAAAATTTCTTCATGGTCTCCCAGTGGTTTCCCAAAATCGGAGTGCTATGGAATGGAAAATGGAACTGCCATCAATATCATCTCAACAGCGAATTCTTTGCTGATTTTGGAGTCTATGAAGTCGAGCTCACTGTTCCTGAAGAGCATGTGGTCGGAGCAACGGGAAAAAGAATTAAAGAGGTGAAAAACAACGACAAAACAAAAACTTACACTTATTACCAGGAAGATATCCACGATTTTGCCTGGACGGCCTGCCCTGACTTTGTTGAATACAAAGAGAGATTCAGCCTTGATACCCCTCCAGTCGATACCGAGATGATTCTCCTCATCCACCGCAGCCATCTTAACCAGAAGGAAAGGTATCTAAGCTCTTTGAAAAATGGAATCGAATTTTACAGCCAGAATTATGGAGCTTATCCTTATCCGACCATCACTCTCGTCGACCCGCCGTTTTTTGGTTCTGGAGCCGGAGGGATGGAATATCCCACGCTCTTCACCTCGATGGCCATCTCTTTTATTCCAAAGGGATTGCGCTTTCCTGAGTTGGTCACCATCCACGAGTTTGGCCATGGCTACTGGTACGGAATAGTCGGCTCAAACGAATTTGAGGAAGCCTGGCTCGACGAAGGAATCAATTCCTACTCTGAAGTCAAGGCCATGGCCCGCTATTACGGAAAGGAAAGCTCAGTGCTCGATTTTATCGGTTTGAAAGTAAGTGATTTCGACTTTCAGAGAGCTCAGGTCATTAACTCAGGAAGAATGGACCCTGTTGTGAAGAATTCCTGGGAATACTTCAGTAACGGAAGCTATAACCTCAACGCCTATTCCAAGGCCGCTGTCACGCTCCTCACCCTGGAAAACTATCTGGGCGAAGAAGTGATGTCAAGAGTGATGAAGACTTACTTCGAGAGATGGAAATTCCGCCATCCAACGAGCAAGGATTTTATCCAAGTCGCAGAAGAGGCGAGCGGCCAGGACTTGGGGTGGTTTTTCGACCAGTTTTTATACAGTCCGGATAAATTGGACTATGCGATCGGCAGTATCAGATCTCTTCCCTTAGAAGAGACAGAGGATAAATTCTATCTAGATGAAAGAGAAAGAGCGGAAAAAAAGAGTCAGAGCAAAGAAGCCGGTAAGAAAGAAAAAATGTTCAGGAATGAAGTCGTAGTGGTGAGAAAAGGAGAGTTGTTCTTCCCTCAGGAGATCTTGGTTGAGTTTGAGCAAGGTGAGAAGATTCTAGAAAAATGGGATGGAAAGGAAAGATGGAAAAGATTTGTCTATCTCAGGCCTTATAAACTTCTTTCCGCTCATCTCGACCCGAAAAACAAGGTTCTGCTTGATGCCAATTTCAAGAACAACTCAATCCTTGCCAAGCGGAATAGATTATCGTCCTTAAAATATGCTTTAAAGCTAATGTTCAGTTTTCAAAATTTTCTCTCTTTTGGCTCTTTCTGAGGAGGGAAAAATGAGTGTCTTGAAAAGCTACCGCCAAGGAATCAAAGAGGCAGCCTCCCAGCCGAAGATGATCTTTGTCCTTTGGCTTGCGAACTTTATCCTTGGCTCTATTATTTTTTACCTGTTCTACGGAGCATTTTCTAGAGCCCTGGGAAATAGCGCAGTCGCCGAAGGCCTTTTGAGAAAGTTTGACTTCAACTTTCTTGTTGAATTCCTGACCTATCATCAAGAATCCATCGCCACTATTTTTTCTTCGGTTTTCGTCCTGATTTTAATCGACTTTCTTGTTTCAACATTTCTTTTTGGAGGAATTCTCTTCACTCTGACTCTTCGGCTCAAGTCGAGTGATCCAGAAAGCGAAAAGAGAAGATTTGCTCCAATCTTCTTCCAGGGCGCTGGAAAATTCTTTGGTCGCTTCTTCCGCCTCCTGGTTTATTCATTGCTCCTCTGGATTTCCTCCCTGATTCTTTATCTTCTTCTGAATCTTTTTATCAATATTTTTGCAGGATTGGATGCCGGAGAACTTGTATTCTTTTATTCTTTGTGGTTCAGGCTGGCAATAGCTCTCTTTATTTTTTTCCTGGTCAGGATGATTCTAGATTACACCCGGATCAAGATCGCCGTTGAAGATTCGCCCAAGGTTTTTCGCTCTCTGCTGGAGATGATAAAGTTTGTCTTTAAAAAATTGGGAAAAACGCTGGCTTTATACTACCTGCTTTTGCTGACAGGTGTCGTCTTTTTTGCCATCTTCTGGGCTTTAAAATTGACTATTCCTCAAGAATCCTTTATGACCATCGTCATCGCTTTTCTAGTTGGACAGCTCTTTATCGCCAGCCAGGCCTGGCTTAGAATTGCCTTCCAGCAGGCTCAGCTTGTCTTTTATTCCCCAGTTCATCAAGAGCTGCCTGAATCGTCACCTCAAGAATACAAAAATGAAGGCCTTCAATCTTGAACTCAGCCCAGAGGCCATGCAGCGGATGGGAGAAGCAGCCCTAAAGGCTGTTGTCGAGCACATCAAAAACCTTGCCCAATCACCACGCTCCTACCTGGAAAACGGTCCGGAAATCGCCAAATCATTGCGCGAGCCTGCTCCTGAACAAGGAACGGATTTCAATTCCCTTCTCGACTTTCTGATGAACAAAGTCATACCGGTCTCGATCAACACTCCTCATCCGGCTTACATGGGATACATCCCTGGAGGAGGCCTTTACCCCTCAGCCATCGCCGAATTTATCGGAGCAGCTACAAACCGTTTCACAGGAGCCTGGTTTGCTGCGCCGGCTGCAGCAAGGTTGGAGGCGAATGTCTTAGAATGGTTCAGCCAGTGGATGGGCTATCCGCAATCCAGCCGCGGCATTCTGACCAGCGGCGGCTCTCTGGCCAACTTCAGCGCAGTGGTCACGGCTAGAAAACACATTCTTGGCGATGACCTCAGTCGGGGCACAATCTACGCCTCGAACCAGACTCATCATTGCGTGATGAAAGTGGCGGGACTGGCCGGGATTGCGGAGCGCAATATCTGTCTGCTTGAAGTCGATAAAAGCTTCCGGGCTATTCCGGATGAGTTCGAGAATGCTATAAGAGAGGACATGAAAAGAGGGATGAGACCGTTCTTGCTTGTGGGAAACGCCGGCACGACCAACACCGGAGCCGTCGACCCTTTGCTTGACCTGGCAGCGATAGCCAAGAGATACGGCCTCTGGTTTCATATCGATGCTGCCTACGGCGGATTCTTTAATCTCTGCGAGCAAGGAAAGAAAAAGCTCAAAGGGATCGAGAGTTCTGATTCTGTGGTTCTCGACCCTCATAAGGGGCTTTTCATTCCCTACGGTACAGGAAGCCTGCTGGTCAAAGAAGGGGAGCTGCTGAGGCAAGCTCATCTGCTGACCGCAGATTATCTTCAGGACCATGCCACGCCTGAAGGAGAAGTCGATGCTTCGCAATACTCGCCTGAATTGACGCGTTCCTTTCGAGGCCTTCGTGTCTGGCTTCCTTTGAAGCTCTTCGGTGTAAGAGCATTCCGCGAGAATCTTGCTGAGAAGTTGCACTTGACGCAATGGATGTATGAACGCTTTTTAGAAGAGCAAAGATTTGAGTGCCTGTCAGCTCCTGACCTTTCTGTTATCGCTTTCCGCTATCACCCCAGGAAAGGGAATGTTGATGCTTTTAACAGAAAATTGCTGGAAAAAATCGTCAAGAGCAAGAAGCTCTTTCTGTCATCGACCCTGCTCAAGGATCAGTTTGTGATAAGGGTCTGCATCCTCAGCTTCAGGACACATAAGGCTGAGGTGGATGAAGCCTTTGAGATCATAAAATGGGCAGCACGAGAGCTTGATTCTCCATAAAAAAGTCTATTTAATACAAGTGTTAATCAATCTTTAAGAACGATAAATGCCTTCAGAGCACATTGATAAGAAGCCAATCGACTCTATCCTAGCCGCTCTTCAAGCCTATGATGGATGCGAATTTGATATAAGGTTTACCAAAGACAGAGTCGTGGTTCTCTACCATGATGCCAGGTTTAACCGCAGCCGGCTTTTCGAAACAGAATTTAAGGAATTAAAGGGATTTCAGACGTTCGAAGAGCTAATCCATCATCCTCGGCTGATAAACTTGGTCAATGATAAAAATAAATCTCTCTGGATTGAGGCCAAAGAGGATTCGAATCGCGGATTGAGAAGAGATTTGCCCTACTGCCAGGAACTGGGAAGAAAAATTGCAGACCTCCTCCATCACTCCCAGCTTCGATTAGAAAATGTGCGCGTTATTTCCTTCGCATCTGAGATTTTAGTCAGCATCCGCGGCATTCGCACTTTGAGGATAGTGCCCTACCTCTTCTCGGCAAAAGACTCTACAATCCCCCATTATAATCTAAAGACAATTAGCCAGATGTTTATTTCGCTCAAGCACTACATCCCGCACACAAGACAAATGGGAATCGGCGGCCTCCTTTTTTCAAAGCTATATCTACGAGGATTCTTCTCTTATTTTCAGCCTTCCCTCGAAGAGATTAAAAACATGGGAGATGCCGATTTCATCCTGGGAACTGAGGCCCAAACTTTCGAGGAAGAAAAGGTCTTCAAAGACTTTGTGGTCATCACCGATTATCGAGGAGAGCGCCCCGGCAGAAGGGCAGAGAATGCCGGCCCCTTAATTTGTCATAGAGGGCTTTAAAGGAGAACCAGGCATGGCTGAGCCAAAGCCTTTTTCTCAGGTCAAGCTGGTCTGCGGTATTATTGCCTCCCAGGAGCCTTACTTTAAAAGAGCAGAAGAAAGACTTGTCAAGCTCTTTGGTTCTGTGGATAAGGCCAGCCCCCTTTTTGAGTTTGATTTTACCGATTACTATCAAGACCAGATGGGCAAGAATCTCAAAAGGAAATTCTTGAGCTTTGCCCACCTCATTGCCCCAGAAAGATTAAGCGAAATAAAGCTTCAGACCAACGACCTGGAGGAAGAAATAAGGAAAGAATTTCGTGCCATCCAGAGAATCGTCAACCTTGACCCTGGCTACTTGACTCCCTCGGCATTGGTCATGGCCACAGCCAAGGATTTTGCCCACCGCATTCCCCTCCACGACGGCATCTATGCTCATTTAGAATTATTATTCAGCAAGAAGGAGGTCAGAGTTTTGAGCTGGACTTATCCTGATTACAAAACCGAGGGATACCAGAAGTTTTTCATGGAAATAAGACAAATCTATCTTTCCCAGCTCCGCGGCTCAGCGTATCGCTGATCTCTGAATATAATTTTTTCTTAATAACAAAAATAGCGATCAAACTGAGTGGTGAGAAAGCCGTATGAAAGCCTGAACGCTCTCCTCGACTACCACTTCCCGTTTCTTATGGATTTCAGATAACCCTTTAATGAGGAGTCTTTTCCGAGAAGCGCCTCAGCCGCGCTCACTGCGGCCATAATCTCTTTATCAAGGGGGTCAACAATGGCGGCGTCAAGCCCAGCCTTGAGGGCAAGAATAAGAAAAGTTCTGTTCAAAAGCTTACGGCGGGGAAGCCCGAAGGAGATGTTGCTTATGCCGGCGACGGTCTTTACGCGAGGAAAGTTTTTCTTTATCTTTTCTAGAGACTCGAGAAAAAGCTCTCCTGCTTTGTGGTCGACGGCGACGGGTCGAACAAGCGGGTCGAGGAAGATGTCTTCCAGTCCAACGCCTTCTTTCCTCAGGAGTGTGACCAATCTGGCTGCAATCGAAAGCTCTCTATCAGAACTTCTGGGTAGGCCTTCATCATCAAGGCAGAGGGCGATAACTCGAGGCCTGTATTTGCTGACAAGTGGAAGAAAGGTCTTAATCCTTTTTGTCTCCCCGCTCAGAGAATTCATTATGGCCTGGCCTTTGTGAATCTTTAGGCCTTCTTCCATAGCTTCAGGGTTAGGGGTATCGATAGAGAGGGGAATTTTCAGCTCTTTCTGGAGAATGGGTATAGCCCACTTGAGCCTTTCAACTTCTTTTTCTAAAAGAGCAGCTGCATTCAGGTCGATGTAGCTTGCGCCGGCTGCTTCCTGTTTTTTTGCCTCATCAATTAAGTGCCTCTTGTCCTTGCGCTCCAGTGCCTGGAGAACTTGGCTTCTGGTAGAATTCAGCCTCTCGCCGACAATAATCATCTGAATCGATCAAAAGTCATCTGCGTCGAGCGCGGAAATTTCTCTGAGTTTCTCAATAATTTCTGGAAGCTCCTTGAGAACGATATGGATATCCTCTTCGGTGTTGAAGCGCCCCAAAGACATGCGGATAGAGGAGCGGGCGACGATAGGCCCCAGACCGATGGCACTGAGCACATGAGAGACTTCCTCCGCTCCCTCGGTGCAGGCAGAGCCTGTCGAGACATAGATTTCCTTTGTCGCCAAGGCCAAGAGAATGGCCTCTGCTTCGAGTCCGAGGAAAGAAAAATTCAAGGTTCCTTTCATTCGGTTCTTCTCATGGCCGTTAAATTTAACCTTTGGAATTATTTCCTCGATCCCCTTTTTCAGCATCTCGGCCAACCTTTCTATCCGCTTTTTGTCTTTATCACCTCTCTCCATCATCAATCGAACAGCTTCTCCGAAGCCGACGATGCCGATCGTATTTTCTGTGCCGGCTCTCAGCTCTCTCTCCTGGTGGCCTCCATGGATGAAAGGGCAGATGCTTGTTCCTTTCCGAATGTAAAGGGCACCGACTCCCTTTGGTCCGTAGACCTTATGGGCAGCGATGGAAATAAGGTCAACGCCCAGCTTGTCGACACTGACATCTATCTTGCCGAAAGACTGAACCGCATCGGTGTGAACCAGAACACCTCTCTTCTTTGCAACTCTTGAGACTTCTTCAATGGGCTGGATTGTACCGATCTCGTTGTTAGCGTGCATGATCGAGATCAAGGCTGTCTGGGGAGTGATGGCATTCTTGAGGAAGTCGATGTCAATCGTCCCGTATTTGTCCACCGGGACATAAGTGACCTTCATCCCTTTTTTCTCAAGATAATTTGCTGTGCGAAGGACTGCCGGATGCTCTATGGCTGAGGTGATGAATTCTCTCTTCTCAGGGCAGGCATCCAGAACACCGCGGATGGCAAAATTATCCGCCTCGGTTCCTGAGCCGGTGAAGATGACCTCGCTCCTCGCTGCGCCCAGGGCCTTGGCAATCGTCTCTCTGGCTTGGTTGACAATTTCTTTGACCTCTCTGCCGATAGGGTAGAGGGAGGAAGGATTTCCAAAATGCTTTGTCAGGAACTGGCTCATTTTCTCGACAACAGCAGGGTCCAAGGGTGTCGTCGCATTGTTATCTAAATAAACCATGTTCTTACCTTTTTCTATTATTCATCCAAAGGATTCATAATCAGGCCTGACTTGAGCTTAGGGAAAAAGTCGGTTGACTTATGGGGCATAAGCTCTCCGTTATCAACGACTTCTCTAATCTGGCGCAGAGAGACAGGCTTCAGCAGAAAAATCATCTGGAATTCTCCATCCGCAACCTTTTTTATCCCTTCTTCAAGACGCCTTATGTAGCTAACGTTATCTTCCTGAACAAAGGGCTTGGAGGATAGTGCTGGGAGTTTTTCGATGATCAAGGAATGAAGAATGGAGACATCCAGGCGTTTCCACTCCCTGGATTTCTTTTCAGTTATTTCTTTCTCAAGGATATCCTCAGATTTAAGGCGGAATACAAAAAATTTCTTTAGCTCTGAAGCAAAAGCGGCAAAGGTATGGTTCTGGCCCTGAACTTTTCTCTGGACCTCCTGCAATAAAGCCTGCTCTGATCCTTTTTCCCAATTCAGCTCAGAAATCTCAAAATTGCGACCAAGGAGATTTTTCAGCCCCTCGCCCGACAATTTATCCAAGCCTTTAACCAGCCTGTAGGTGGGAAGGATGACCAGCCCCGGGTCATCGAGCCTGAAAAGAGTCATCATGATGTAGTTGTAAGGCTCATCGCCTTTGACCTCCTTCACTTCTTTGAGCATTTCTTTTTGATAGTTAAGGGAAGTCTCGTAGCGGTGATGACCGTCGGCGATGACCAGCACTTTGCGAGCCATGGCTTTCTGAATTTTCTTAATCGCCGGCTTCTCCTTGATTATCCACAGGCGGTGGATGAAGCTATCTTCATCTTTCACCTCTGCTCCCAGCTGAGCCTTTTTAAGGGCATCTCCAACAGCTTGGGTGACGTCTCTTTTATCATCTTCATAGAGCAAGAAAATCTGCTCGGTATTGGTCTTAGTCGCCTTTAAGAGCTTCAGTCGGTCTTCTTTATGCTTGGGAAATGTTTTCTCATGGGGAAGGACCATTCTCGAGGAAAAATCCGCGAGCTTGACTCTGGCAATAAGTCCCATCCTTTTTTTCCGTTCAACTCCAACAGAAAATTCCTGCTCATAGATATAAAGAGCCTCGCTGTCTTCTCTGATAAGGACGCCCTCTTTCTGCCATTGGTCGAGATAGATTTTAGCTCTTCTGTATTTATCCTTTTCAGGATGTCCGGGCTCGTCATCCTTTCCCAGGATAGCCTTGACCACATTGTAGGGATTTCTCTGGTAGTAGTCTTCCTGCATAGAGGGAGTGATTCGGTCATAAGGCTCGGTGATGATCTCTTCCAGATTTATTTTCTGGGTATTGTATCTTAATCCTTTGAAGGGACATATCACTGCCATCTCTCTCCTCCGCTAAAATTCAATCCTTTTAAAAAACGAACTCTTAGGCTAGCCTCTCCTTCAGGATCTTGACCACTTCCATTCCCGCTCTTTGCTGGCCTTCCTCGGCTGCAGCTCCGATATGGGGAGTGGCAATGACATTGGGATGGTCGATCAAAGCAAAATTATCCGGAGGCTCCTTCTCGAAGACATCCAGAGCTGTGGCTCTCACCTTTCCGGATTGAAGACCGCGAAGCAAGGCAGCCTCATCGACAACTCCGCCGCGGGCGGCGTTGATGATGATCACTCCATTCTTCATCTTGTTGAATTGGGCATCGCTGAGCATATGCTTTGTTTTTTCAGTCAGAGGAATATGGAGGGTGATGATGTCGGCCTGGCTCAGAAGGTCATCAAGGGAAACCTGTCTGACATCAAGGCCTGTTTTAACCTCGATGATATCGTAGGCGATGACTTTCATTCCAAAGGCCAGAGCACGCTTGGCGACTTCTTGACCTATCCTTCCTATGCCGATGATTCCCAGCGTCTTGCCGTAGAGCTCGGTCCCGGATAAAGCCTTCTTCTCCCACTTGTGCTCTTTCATCGATAGGTTAGCCTTGCCGTGATTGCGGA
>CAZJXZ010000050.1:0-15087 GCA_964549955.1 uncultured Eubacteriales bacterium | reverse complement strand
TGAAAGGCTGAGCGGGCATGGTTCCTCGACCGAAGGGAGAGGAGAGCGAAGCCTTGAACCGAGTCGCTTTTGCCTCGCTGGGGCAAAAGCGACGTGCTTTCCAAACACCCAGCATGAGCATCTTACAAACTTATTCTATCAAAATCCTTTGGGATGATGAGCTTGCCTTTGTAGTTTTTTCTGATTTCCTGCTCAATCTCGGATAATGGAAATTCCAGTTCCCCGAAAAAATGGCAGGGAATGAGGCATTTGACACCGGCTTTTTGAGCAAGCTTACCAAGCAGAAGAGAATCGGTGTGCATCGTCTTGAGCGAAGGATATTGTTTAAAAAAGCGTGAGGGAGCGCTGCAATCATGGATGAGGTAGTCTGCGTTCTCCGCTTCTTTAAAGAAAGAAGGGCGGGGCGGCGTGTCTCCGGAATAAATCAATTCTTTCTTTTCTTTCTCGAAACAAAAATGATAGGCCAGCGATTGGGGGCTGTGAGGGACTGTGAAAGATGTCAACTCGATCGAGCCTGCCAATTCAAAGCTCTGCCCCTCCTTCAAAGGAAAAAATTCAATCCGTGTCTTGATATCTTTTTCCCGAAGATGAAAAAGGTCGAGGAAGCTCTGACAGAAGATAATCGTCTCTTTTGAGCCGAAAAGCCTCAGCAGACATTCCTCCAGCATCAGGCTGTGGACAAAAGAGGGCAGGCCATAGACATGGTCAGGGTGAATGTGAGTCAGAAGAATGGAGTTGACTTTTCTGGGGTCAAAGCCGACCTTTTTTATTTTCTGAATGACGCTTCCCGGACAGTCGACCAATATCAAGGCTCTATCGCTCTTGACCAGAAAAGAGGTGTTATCCCTCTCTTCTGTGGCGACAGACCCGCCTGTCCCTAAAAAGCAGATTTCAGTCATTTATTCTTGAATAAGAACTCTTTATAAAAAAAATCGCTTCTAAAATCAATAACAGATAATATGGAGCATGCCGTAATAAGGCCCCTCGTCACAATTTATCACCGAATTTAGGATGCTTCCAACGAAAAAAGTATAATTGAAAAAACTGTCATTCTAAATTAAAATTACTATTTAAAAATTTAAAATTCGATAAAATCATATAAAAGAAAAGACAAAGATGAAACATCAGCTCTTGAAGCCGCCCCAACCGAGAAGAAAAAATAGGGAAAAGAGAGAAGAGGAGAAGCGATGATCAACGCCACTCAAATCAGGAAGGGAATGGTCATAAAGCTTGAAGAAGAGATTTACAAAGTCCTCGAGACTGTCCATATTACCCCGGGCCGATGGAAGGCTGTGGTCCAGACAAAGCTACGCAGCCTCAGGAACCACACGTTGCTCGACCACAGATTCCGCTCGAATGACCGGGTGGAACAGGCTTTCCTGGAGAAAGTTGAAATGGAATATCTCTTCCGCAGCGGTGACGAGTATGTCTTCATGAACCTCGAAAACTACGAGCAGATCAAGCTTCCAAAGGAGACAATTGAGGATGCCATCCAATACCTTGTTCCCAATGTTGTCTTTTCTATTGAGACATACGAAGGAAACCCTGTGGCCATAGAGCCGCCGATAACTGTCGATTTAAAAGTTGTTAAAACAGCGCCCTTCATCAAGGGCGCGACTCAAGCGGCATCGAGCAAGCCTGCTGAGCTCGAGACAGGGCTTACGGTCAGCGTTCCTCAATTCATCAAAGAGGGAGACATTGTCCGCATCGATACCAGGGAAGATAAATATTTGGAGAGAGTCAAAGGATAGCAAAAGCCAGGTTTAAAAGGTCTGCCTAAAGACGCCGACATTGGCGTGGCTGTCTTTAGCTCTGATGGTGATGAGGCTGTCCGAGCCTGGGAGCAAAGCCAACGAAATTTTGAAGCTCTCCTGCTTTGAATCGCAGATCCCGTCTTCAGGAAAAATGCTCTTCCACTCTTCAGGCCTGATAAGGTATTTAACTTCTTCGATGGAGGATAGGGAATCCTCAACCTGAAAAGTGACGACGAGCTTATCCTTTTCTCTGACTGCCTGGAAATTCTTGATGAGAGGAAGAGAATTATCAATGACCAAGGGCTCGCTGATTTTCTCTGACTTCAAATCCATTGCGCTTGGATTGGAAGGACTGTCAGAAGCGATGATTTTCAAAAAGTAGATTCCATCGGCGAAAGAAGCTGTATCAAAAGCATAAGCTGTCTCTGCCCACTTTTCTCTCAAAAGCCGCCACTGGCTCTCGTCTTCTCTTCTTATCTGAATGGAGAAGAGGAGGCTGTCGCCATTCTCATCCTCTGCCTCCCAGGTTACCGTCTGAAAGCCTTTTCTCTGGGCTTTTTTGGCCAAGGCCAGGGTCATGATTTTATCCCTATCTTTATCCTTGCTCTTTGCTTGTTCAGCGACATCCGTATCCAAGCCCCAGATAACTTCTTCCTGCTCAGGAGGCTTGAGATAAACCTCGTTGGGCGCAAGCAGCTTGAGCTCAGTGATGGCCGGTGGAATGTTCGTCTGGAGAAAGAAAAGGCTCACTCTTTGAAGAAGAGGAGAGACTCTCCCGGATTGGGTCCTAAAATTGGCTTTAAACTGGACGTAGCGGGATTTGGGGCTCAAAATCTTTTCACCATCTTTTTTCTGGTAAGGAGGCGACCAGTCGCTCCAGCTCTCATTGGGCTCGCTTGAATTTCCACTCCTCGATTGCAGCAGAAGAGTCGTCCCCGAAGGAATCTCAGCTTGCCATTCTATGTTTCCCCAGGACGAAATTGTCTTGGTGTCCATGACACGGCTCAAATACTCTCCACTCAGCACCTGCTGGGGCAAGATGAGGCTCAAACTGCTGGGATTATTGGCCAGCATATAAATTCTTGAACGCGAAGGAAAAAGGCCATAAACCTGCTCAGACTTCTTCTGGATGAGGAGCGAAACCTTCTCCTCCTTGTCGACTGCATAGACTCTTCCTTGATTTCCTGTTCCAAAGACAAGCCTTTTCTCTTCTTCATTCCAGAGCAAGCTGTAGACGAGTTCCTCATCTGAGTTCCAGAGCCTCTTGGCTATTCCTTGGGGATTTATTCTGTAGAGAGCGCCCGGCTGTTTCTGGCTCAGGCCTGAAGAAGGAATTTCCGCAGTTGCGGTCGGAACAGCAGAGACACTGACGGTAACCTCTGTTTCTGTCTTTGCGGGCAGTGGAGTGATCTCTTCCTTCTTGGGCGTTACAATAGCTCCTCCGGCAGCGAGATAAATATTTCCCTCTCCATCCAGGACGATGCTCTTTATCTCTTCATAAGGAGACTCGAAGATGACTGAAGCCTTCTTTCCCTGCGGGATTCTGTAGAGAAGCCCTTTCCCTCCGCTTCCGGCTATAATGTCTCCGTTCGGGTCAAACCGCATACAGAGGATGTGATTCTCCACTGCTTTGAAGATGAGACTTCCTTCTCCCTCTTGATTGATCTCGTAGATGCCGCCGCTCTCACCGACTGCGGCCAGCAGCGAACCTTTCTCGTTGAACATCAAATCCCAGATGTATTTCTCGCGGGGGTCGAAGAAAGGCTCACCCTTGCCTTTATCAGTGATTTTCCAAATCTTGCCGTTAGGCGAAGTTCCGGCATAAAGATTTCCTTTCTTATCCTGAGCAAGGCAGTAAATGTCCATCTCAGGAACCTGAAAATAAAATTCAGCTGCGCCTCCCTTGCTGATTCTGTATATCTTTCCGCTATGACCGGTGCCAAGATAGATAACATCTTCGGCGGTGACGAGCAGGGATAGATAAAACTCCTCCGCAGGCCCTTCTAATTTCTCTTCTTTAGGAGAGAGGGAAAGGATTCCTTCGTATGAGACCGAGATCCCGTCAAACTTGCCTTTTAGAAAATCATCCTTGCTGCGCGTTTCCCATTTTTGGGGGATAACTCCTTGGAGAGCTTGAGCCAAGAAGACCGTAGCCATAATAACTGTCATCAATAATCTTCTCATTCCCTTTATCTCCTATTTCTTTATTTTGATCGGAACGACAGCCACACCCTTGAAAACATAGGGAAGGGGCAACTGATATTCACTCAGGGTTGACTTGTTGAGCTCGGTGGGATAAGAAGCTGCAGCTCTGGAGGAGGAAAACATGGATTTCATCGACGGCGGCAGATTCGGCATCTCTTCACCCTTGAGAAAGAGCCCGGGCTTGGAGGCAATGATCTTGAAATAAATCCGGTTATTTTTTCTGAGGTTGCTTAAAATCCTGATCAACTGTTCCAAGCTTCTGGGCACAAAAGCTCCCATCTTGTACTGGCCCATTTCGATTTGATGCATGGAATCGGCATCACCAACGATGAGCTGAAATTCAGAACCCGAGGGAAGGCTGGGAGCATAAATCTCCACTGTCTGAAGATTGCTCTCTCCCCTGAAAGTCCTGAAATAAATTTTTATCTGAATCCTTTCGCCTGGCGAAGCTTCGTATTTATCAAGCCAGACTTTTTCCAGATAGGAAAGCTTGAGCTCTTCAGCCGCGCTGATGGCCAAGTCGATGCGGTGGATGCCTAAATTCCTGAACTCGTTGTTTGTCAATAAATAAACGACCGCAGTGAGAAGGTTGGAAATGCTGCTGACAGAGTTGTCGAAATTGCTCGAAAAAAAGTCCTCAAGATGGACACTCATCCCGTTGTCAAGGTAGATATCACCATCGAGCTCCAACGAAAGGTCGCCGACAGCCCTCTCCTCGCCGGAGATGATACTCGACAAGGAAACATTGACCAGAAAAGGAGTTAAAATCTGGTCCCTGACGATCTTTATCTTGAAATTCTTTATTCCTCCGCCTTCATCAAAAATCCTGATATTAACTGGCACGAGTTGAGGAAGTTTCCCAAGTTCGCCCAAAAGCCCTGAAGAGCGGTCTTGAAGGAATCTACCGACCAGAGTATCCGGCGTGGCAAGCTTGAAAGAGGTGGCAAGGTTAGGAATAACCGTCATCACCTTGGCCTTGGTCATGGCATAATCAACAGCGCCCAGATTATAAATAGGATGGCCGAAGGCCAAGACCCGGCTGCCATCGACATAGGTCACAGTTCCCACGGCGGCAATGCTCATATCGCCCTCAACCAATTGAATGGCCACAGGGTCGCCACCTTGAAGTGATAGGTCGGGAACAGAGATTTTTTCAAGCGGCTGTCCGGATAGGCCGCCTCTTATGGGGCTAAAGCCTGACTTTGAGAAAAAAGGCCTGACTGTCTCAAACACCCGAGACGAAAATCCATTAAAAATAAGGGGAACTAGGAGAGTGTTGATGGCTTGACCTTCAGAGATGGAAGAAGACTTGGGAAGGAAAATATCTTTTTTTAGCTCGAAAAGCTCCTCCAGGCTCAGATATTTCCTTACAGCAAGCCTTGGAACAAAGGAAGATTTGCGAAGGTCCTTTGCGGATATGGCCAGCATCTCTCCGATAGGAGTGATGCCGACGATGGCTTCTTTGGTGAAGGCGCCGAAGTTATAAGCTACGGCGCCGACAAGCTTGCCATCGATATAGACGGGGCTTCCGCTCATACCCTGGATGACGCCGCTCTTCTCCAGGATGGCGCTGTTGAGCTTGGCGACGATTATGCTCTTTTTTGGCTCAAAATTATAGAGAACCCCCAGGATTTCAACATCAAAATCTTCGACCTTGCTCTCTTCGAAAACAGTTTTTCCTTTTCCCTTCATCCCCGCTTTGACCTGGTCTAAAGGAAGAGTCGGGACAGTAACTTCGACGCCAGCCAAGCTAAGGCTAATGAAGAGCAAAGACGAAAATAGAAAAACAAACTTTTTTCTCATCAAAATCCTATCCATTTATTCAAAAAAATGGGAAACTTTAAGGAACTGATTTTCTCATTCTTTCTTATCTTATGATACCCACCTTCTTGCCGCATTTCTCGAAACTGACAAGCACTTTATCCAGCTCCTCTTCAGTATGATTGGCAGAGTAGCTCGTCCTGATCAGGGATTGTCCCTTGGGAACTGCGGGATAAATCACCGGGTTGGTGAAGACTCCATCTTCCCTCAGAAGCTTCCAGAGCATGAAGGCAAGTTCATCATCCCCGATGATGACCGGGATGATCGGAGTTTCTGTTTGTCCAGTGTTGTAGCCCGCGGCCTGGAATCCCGACTTCATCTTCTTGGTGATCTCCCACAGCCTCTCTCTTCTTTCAGGCTCTGTCTCGATGATCTTGAGCGAGGCAAGGACCGTGGCCACAGAAGCAGGCGTAATGCTGGCGCTAAAAATCAAGGCTCGGGCAAAATGTTTGATGTAGGATATGATCTTATTCTTACCGGCCACAAATCCCCCCAAGGAAGCAAAGGATTTGCTGAAGGTGCCCATGATGATGTCAATCTCATCCTCGACCCCGAAATGTTCTGCAGTTCCCCTTCCGTTCTTTCCCATGACTCCTATCCCGTGAGCATCGTCAACCATAATCCGGGCATTGTATTTCTTGCCGATTTCCACAATGGCCGGCAAATTTGCCAGGTCGCCTTCCATGCTGAAGACTCCATCGACAACAATCAGCTTTCCAATATCTTTATCCAATGAGGAGATGATCCTTTCCATGTCAGCCATGTCATTGTGCTTGAATTTATAAACTTCCCCGTAAGAAAGGCGGCAGGCATCGATGATACTGGCATGGACCATGCGGTCGGTGACGACGGCATCTCCTCGTCCGATCAGGGTGGAGATAATTCCCTGATTTGTTTGAAAACCTGTGCTAAAGGTAAGGGCAGCCTCTCTTTTCGTAAACTTGGCCAGCCTTTCTTCAAGCTCGACATGAAGATCCAAGGTTCCGTTCAAAAACCTGGAACCGCAGGTGGCAACTCCGTATTTTTCCACAGCCTCTTTTGCCGCTTTCATCACCCGGGGGTCGTTGATCAGGCCCAGGTAATTGTTGGAACCGACCATGATCATCTCCCGGCCATCGACCTTAACTTTATTTCCTTTCACCTCTTGGATCGGGGTAAAATAAGGATATATCCCCATCGCCATGGCTTCTTCCGCGCGGGTAAAACTGTAGCATTTATCGAAGATATCCACCTTATCCTCCTCTCTTTAAACCTTCCGGCCTTATCAAAAGATTCTCCTTTTATTCTTCTGATGCCATCAGATTATTCGCAATTGACCGTCGCCGACGATTTTCATACAATCTTTGATGATGAAAGTCCTCATCACTGGAGGAACGGGATTTATTGGAAGCCACCTGACTGAGTTTCTGCTGGACGAGGGTTTTGAAGTTTTGGCGCTTGTCCGAGACCAAAATAATCTAAAATGGCTAAAAGGACTCAACATCCAGCTTCTAAAAGGAGACTTGCTCTCCATTCCTTCTCTTCCAACCGATATTGATTACGTCTTTCACGCTGCTGGCTTAACCAAATCTTACAAAATTTCAAGTTATTATACAGTAAATCAGCAGGGGACAGCAAGCCTTTTGAAGGCGCTCTGCTCTCAGAATATTATCCCCAAAAGGGTCATCTATCTCAGCAGCATCGCAGCTTCCGGGCCTTCGGCCGCTGGAAAGGCGACCAAGGAAAGCGACCCAGCCTGCCCCATCACGCCTTATGGAAAAAGCAAGTTGATGGGAGAGTTTGAGGCTCTTAAATTCAAGGCTGTCTTTCCGATTGTAATCCTGCGAGTTGCTGCTGCCTTCGGCCCGAGGGACAGGGACTTCCTCACTTATTTCAATTTAATCAAGAGCGGCTTGCTCGGCTCTCTTGGCCGGAAGGAAAGGCTTTATAGCCTCTGCTACATCAAGGACCTGATCAAGGCCCTTTATCTCTGCACCCAAAAAGACGTGGAAAGCGGAGAAATATTCAACATAGCCCATCACCATCCCTGCAGCTGGGATGATATCGGGAGAGCAGCAGGCAAGGCAATGGGAAAGAAATTGATAAAAGTGAATGTTCCTCTGCCTCTAGTTTATTCTGCAGCTTTATTCTCCGACTTGATGACCAAGATAAGCCATAAGCCGGCAGCCATGAACAGGCATAAGTTCAAGGAAATGAGACAAGAGGGTTGGATTGCAGACACAAAGAAAGCAGAAGAAGAGCTATCCTTTTGCGCTCAGTATCCCCTGGAAGAAGCAATTCAAGAAACCATTGAATGGTATATCAATAACAACTGGCTTTGAGCCCGCCTCAACTTAGCTAGCTCAACGATTCTTTTCGCTTAATGATTCCCTCCAGGCTTATCTCTGAATAAAGTAAGAGGCCATGAACTCTGCATTGCTTTATAAGAACCAGCCTTCATCTTTAGAGCAGGCAAAATATTTTATTTTGCCTTCAAGATAATGACTTTTCCCTAAAAAAATTTCTGCTTTATTTTTCCTCTTTCATTTATTATAATTTTAGCAAATTGTTATGAGTGTCATTTCGATTATAAGAGGAACAGGCCGCTCCGTCCCTGCCAAGGTCGTGACCAATGCCGACCTCGAAAAAAAAATGAACACCACGGACGAGTGGATCAGGCAAAGGTCAGGAATAGTTGAAAGGCATTACGCAGAGCCTGGCGTGGGAACTTCAGACCTTGCCTATGAAGCAGCCTTGCGAGCCATTGAAGATGCAAAAATCGATAAATCTGAGATAGACTTTATCGTCGCCGCCACCCTCTCGCCCGACCATTATTTCCCGGGAATAGGTGTTTTGGTCCAGGCTAAGCTGGGCCTTGCCGGAATCGGCGCGCTTGATGTCAGAAATCAATGCACAGGTTTCATTTATGCACTTTCTGTTGCCGACCAATACATCAAAACCAGAACCTATAAAAAAATATTGGTTGTGGCGGCTGAGGTTCAATCTTCTAATCTGGATTATTCCGATGAGGGGAGAGACATGGCTGTTCTCTTCGGAGACGGAGGGGGAGCAGTCATTCTTGAGCCGAACGAAAAAAATGACGGAAGAGGCGTCCTTTCCACACATCTCTTTTCAGACGGACGTTTCGCTCCTGACTTATGGATGGAAAAGCCGAGCAGCAAGGATAATCCCGGCTTTTCTGAAGAGATGATCAAAAGCAAAAGATTCTATCCCCGGATGAATGGTCGGAATGTCTTCATCAACGCTTGTGAAAGAATGCCCGAGGCCGTAAAAATAGCTTTAGAGCACAATGGGCTCTCCATCGATGATGTCGACTACCTCATTCCCCATCAAGCTAATGACAGAATCTCGATTATGGTGGCAAAGAATTTGAGAATCCCGGTGGAAAAAGTGATAAGGAATATCGACCGCCTGGGCAACACAACAGCAGCTTCAATCCCAATTGCTCTGGATGAAGCTCTGAAAGAAGGCAGAATAAAAAAAGGAGACATTATCGTCCTGACAGCATTCGGTTCTGGATATACCTGGGGATCGGCGGTCATCAGATGGTAAGCTTAAAGCCAAGGATAATCGTCGCCTCAAGTTTAAATTTGGCTAAAAAATCCTAAAATAAATTTAATCGTGAATAAGCGAGGAAAGAACTAAGATTTGGAAGGGAGGATTCAATGAGGAAAAAAGCTGTTCCACTCATCATCGTTCTTTTCGCTTTTCTGAGTGCAGGTCTGCTTCTCTCTCAGAAGACCGACGAGGGCGCTAAATTTCAAAAGACGCTGGAAGCCTTTCTTGATGAGCTCTGGAAGTTCTACCCGACAGCCGCGACCCTGGCTGGCTACCACAAATATGACGGAAAACTCGAAGACTTCAGCAACTCAAACCTCGAAAAGCGCCTGAATTCTCTGGACTTATTCAACAAGGATTTGGTGACCAAGGTCAATAAGATGGGCTTGAGTCCTGATTTGCAGATCGACCATGAACTGATTTTGGATGCTTTGGATTTAGAGCTTTTAAAGCATGAAAACCTTGTCCCCTGGGAATACAATCCCCTCTTATACAACGATATCTTTGCCAACTGCATCCAGAGCCTTTTCGCCAAGGAATTTGCTCCAATAGAGGCCAGGGCAAAAAGTGCTGAGCTAAGGCTGAAAGATTTGCCGAGGTTGATCAAACAGGCTAAAGAAAATCTGAAGACTCCTGCTCAAATTCATACCGAAACTGCCATCAGCCAATTCTCGGGAATTATGAACTTTTACAAGAATGAGCTTCCTCAATTGCTGGAACAAGCTCCGGCAGATATCAAATCCAGGTCCAAGGACAATCTGGCAAAGTTGATCCCCGCCCTAGAAGATTATCAAAATTTCCTCAAGAGTGAGCTTCTGCCGCGGTCCACAGGAAATTTCAGGCTTGGACAGGAAGCCCACTCAAGGCTGCTCAGGATGACACTCCAGAACAGCATTCCTATCCAGGAACTCATCGACAGGTCAAGAGCTGATTATGGGAATATCAGACGAGAGATGTTTCTTACTTGCATACCATTCTATAAAATAATGGACCCAAAATTTGACGTGGAAAATCCTCCGTCAACTCTAACCAGAGACCAGCAGTTTAATACAGTCGTATCTCATGTGCTTAACAGGATAAAAGGAGAACATGTTATAAAAGATGAATATATCAACAGAATTAAGACTTCAACTGAGGAAATAAAAAAATTTATCAGTGAGAATCAGCTTCTTGAGCCGCCGGCTGACAATCTCAATATCGAGCTCATGCCTCCTGCCTACCAGGGGATTACCTGGACCCGGCTCATCTCCCCTGGTGCCTATGAAACCTCAGGCCCCTTCTGCCTTCAAATCACACCCATTCCTGAAGGCTGGAGTGAGGATCAAACAACATCCTTCCTTGAGGAATACAACAACTTCCTGCTTTATATTTGGACCGCTCGAAAAATCTATCCTGGGCCGTTTGTCCCTTTATTTTCCACCCGAAAGTATCGTTCTCTGGTCAGGAACCTTTATCCCAGTCAGCCCTTAATCAAGGCCTGGCCCGTTTTTTATGAAGAAATCTTGGTGACCTCAGGCTTCCAAAAGTACGACCTCAAGCTCCGTCTGAACCAGCTTAAATTGCTCCTTCAAGCGGTCATTGATTTCCAGCTCGAATTGAATATCCATCAGGGAAATTATGAAAAGGAAAAGGCCATAGGCTACATGACCACCGGAGGTTTCCAGACTCAAGCTGAAGCTGAAAGAAAATGGAATCAAATCATTTTAAAACCTGGTGAGAGCGCCTATATTTATGTCGGCTACCAGGAAATCCTGGACATGCAAAAGGAATACAAAAAGATAAAAGGAGAATCTTACAGCCAAAAAGAATTTCTGGCTAAACTGCTGGGCTACGGAGCTCTGCCTCTTCGTCATCTGAAAACCAAGATGCTAGCTCAGTGAGCAAGAGTAAAGAACGTTCTGGGAATATTGGGTTTCTATTGCCATAGACAGAAGGAAGCATCAAAATCTGGTCCTGCAGCTAAACAAGGCTGGCAGGCTAAAAATTCATTGAGCTTTCCCGTTGGCGATTCAATGTCCGCGCTTGTTTCTTCCAAAAGATTGCCGTTCTTCCTTGGAATGAAAAAGAAATAATGGTCTCATTGGTCGATTCTCATGCCCACCTGGATATGGAAGAATTTGACCAAGACCGCAACCAGGTTGTGGAAAGGGCTTTCCAGCAGGGCATAAAAGCCATCCTTTGCCCGGCAGAAATCACAAATTCCCAGAGTGTCCAGAAAACCATGGATTTAATCGAAAAATACAACGGCATCATTGCCGCGGCCGGAGTTCACCCCCACCAAGCGAAATCTTTCAGCCCGCAAAGCAGCCAAAAAATCGAGGAATTGGCTGAGGAAAATAAAATCAAAGCCGTAGGTGAAATTGGTCTTGATTTTTTCTATAATCATTCGCCTCGAGCGGCGCAGGAAGATGCTTTCCGCTATCAGCTCAGCATCGCTCAAGAATTGGACCTTCCGGTTGTCGTCCACAGCCGGAATTCAGGAAAGTGCCTGGTCCAAGCCGTGGAGGAGGAGCATTTCAGCCGCGGCGGCGTTCTCCACTGCTTCAGCGAAGATTGGGAAGTGGCCGAACAAATGATGGACCACAATTTTTTTATCTCCTTTTCCGGGATTCTCACCTTCCCTAAAGCCCAGCTTTTGAGGGATGTTGCCGCAAAAATTCCCCTGGAAAAGCTTCTGGTTGAAACAGACTCTCCTTATCTTGTCCCCGTTCCTTTTCGAGGATTAAAAAAGAGGAATGAGCCTGCTTATGTCGTCGAAGTGGCTCGAGCTCTTGCCGAAGCCAAGAATATCTCGCTCGACGAGCTGGCCGAGACGACTTCCAGGAATTTTGAATCTCTCTTTTCATTTGAAATAAAAAATCTGAGATGATAAGATAAGTGCGGCCATGAACTTATCAGATAAAGAATTTTATAAAAATAGACTCGAAAAAAATCCCGGCCTGCTTAACCTCTACCGGAATATTCTCAAAGACTTGGAAGAGGTTGAGGAAATGCTCCGGCTTTTCTCTCGCTCTCCCAACAAGCTCATTTCTGAAGTCAGCGCCTATCTCTTTCAGGAAAACGGAAAGAGAATCAGGCCCGCTCTGGTCATTATTTGCTCCAAGCTTCTTGGTTATAAGGGAAAAGAACATATTATCATGGCCGCTTTAGTCGAAACCATTCACACCGCCAGCCTTATCCACGACGATATCATCGACAATTCAACAATAAGGAGAGGAAGGCAGACCATCCACGCCAGATGGGGGCCAAACATCACTGTTCTTTTGGGAGACTATCTCTACATAAAAGCCCTCGGCCTCTCTCTCAGAAGCCCGTATCAAAGAATCAGCCAGATTCTGACTGACATCTCTGCCAGGATGATCGATGGAGAGCTGAACGAATATTTCAACAGCGGGAATCTGGACCTTGACGAAAAGGATTATCTGGCTATCATCGAAGACAAAACAGCCTCCCTCTTCTCAGCTTCCTGCCAGATTGGAGGAATCTTAGCCAATGCCTCAAAGCGTGAGGAAAATTTCTTGACAGAGTATGGGACAAACCTGGGAATATCGTTTCAAATCGTTGACGACCTTCTCGATTTCACCGGAGACGAAAAAGTTCTGGGCAAGCCTATTCTCTCCGATTTAAGCGAGGGACGAATCACTCTGCCCTTGATCTATACCCTGTCGAACGATGGACAGGAGAATCGGCAGCGTATCGTTGAAATTCTGCAGGGCAAAAAACTCGAGAAGGACTCTATGGAGGAGATCCTTAAAATGGTTAAATCCAACGGAGCGCTGGAATACACCTATAAAAAGGCCGAAGAATTCTCCTCCAAATCTCGAGAAATTATCTCCCGATTTCCTGAGTCCCCTCATCGAGACTCATTGAACCTTTTGTCTGAGTTCATCCTGACCAGAAGAAAATAAAAACCTTCTTTCATTTCGTAAAAAATTTAGACAGATATCTAAACTCTTCAGACCAGATAAAGCTCCAGAGCAAGCTCAAATATCTCACGATAAAAGCAAGTTTCTCCTTCAAAGGAGAATTGATGGTTGAAATAGAAGTTAAATTGAGAATAGGGGATATCCCCAGCCTCAGAGAAAAAATCCTTCGCCTTGGCGCAAGACTCGAAAAAAAACGCTACTATGAAGAAAACACTCTCTTCGACTACCCTTCACAGACCCTTTACAAGAAACAACAGGCACTCAGACTGCGCAGGATGAATAACAAGACTTATTTAGCCTTCAAAGGAATGCCTCAAAGTTCGAGAAAATTCAAGATAAGAGAGGAATTTGAAACTGAAGTCAAAAATGAAAAGCAATTGAGGAAAATACTAAAATCCCTCGGGCTCATCCCGGTCTTCAGCTATCAAAAATACAGAGAAGTCTACAGGAAAAAACACCTGAGAATATGCCTGGATGAAACAGTTGTGGGCAAGTTTATCGAGCTTGAGGGTGAAAGAAACGAGATTGTAAGGTTCTCAAAAGCTCTCGGTTTCTCGAAAAAAGAATTTATCAAGCTGGACTACATCCAGCTCCTGAAAAAAGAGACAGGCAAAACTCAGCCGGACCAAAAAAGGCTTTAGAGCCGACTCTCTCCCTATTTCTCATCCTCTTCCTCTGAGCCTTCATATTCTTCCTCTCTCTCTTCTTCCTCCTCCTCGGGCTCGGGCTCCTCTTCGAGCTCTGGCTCCTCTTCCTCCCTCTTTTCGGGCTCTTCTTCTTTATGCCCCTTCCTTCTTTTTACTTTACGAACTTCCTCTTCAACCTCTTCTTCACCTCCAATGACTTCTCCGATGAAGCCTTCATCCTCTGGCTCGCTAATTTCTTCGATCTTGGGCTCGACAATATCGTAGTCCACTGCTCCAAAGCGCACTTCCTCCTGAGCGATTCGGATGGGGTTCTTCGCTTTGGTTCTTATTTTGGGCTTATATCCATGCAAGAGCTGCTTTGCTCTCTTCGCGGCTAAAATCACAAATCTGAATTTATTATCTAAGCCATTGGTCGGGCTCAACGAATATCTTCTCCTTGCACTTCGATTTTTTTGGTTAAACAAATACCATAGCAAAAATCTCGAAGAAATTCAACGAAAATGACTTTAAAATGATGGTTTTCAATAAGTTATGACGATATCATCAGAGGTGCCAAAGGCTTTATCCTGTCCGGCTGAGGTCAGCCGGAAATTGTCATCGGACAGCCTCTCGTACTTTATCGCAGTGCCCCAGGCATCCAGACTGGCAACGGGCACGGAGTGAATCGTCTGGATTTCCTTAAGATTCTGAGGAGCTCTTCCCTCCTGGGCCATATAAGTAGCAATCGCCTGCTGCAGGGCGGTCATATTTACCTTTGTCAACTCGACCTGAGTCCGGTCATAAGCCTTGACTTCTTTAAGCGTTTTTTCCTTTCCTGTCTTCGCCATCCAGAGCAGATAGACGACGGCACAAGCCACTATGAACAAGGCGATAAATCCTCTAATTTTCATCTCGATTCCTCAACAAGATATTAATGAAATTATGACCCGTGGAGGACTCGAACCTCCAACCCGCGGATTAAGAGTCCGCTGCTCTACCACTTGAGCTAACGGGCCATGAAATCTTTTTTAGTTTAGAAGAGTCCTTGGGTCTTGTCAAATTTAACCTCGGTCTGAGTGGTTATAAAACACGCAGGCTTTGCCATCTTTTTCGAATTATGGAGACATAATACTTAATCGCTGAATTAAGGTATCATGATGAAGCGATGCACCTCCACAGGGAATTTATTGTGTGATA
>CAZJXZ010000049.1:0-15127 GCA_964549955.1 uncultured Eubacteriales bacterium | reverse complement strand
TGGATGGCCTGGGCCCTGAGCAAAACAGGCGGCAAGCTTATCACCATTGAAATAGATGAAGGACGCTATAGACAAGCACTGGCCAATTTTGAAGAAGCGGGGCTCAGCGAATATATTGACGCGCGGCTGGCTGATGCCCATGAATTGGTCAATGAATTACCAGGACCTTTTGATTTTGTTTTCATTGATGCCGACAAGGACTGGTATGTCAATTATGCCAAGGCGCTCATTCCAAAGCTGGAAGCTGGCGGATGTATGACCGCTCATAATGTCTATCAATCGCGATGGGGCCGGTGGGGCGGCAGGGGTGGAGGCAGCTATTATGAATTCATGACAAGCCAAGCTGAGTTTGATACATCTATCTACTCAGAAAGCCGGGGAGGGCTGGCGGTCAGCTATAAAAAGAAGCAATGAAAAAAATTAAAAAAGATGCTAATAATCCTTGAGATTGACCATAAAATCTATTAATCTGGATTATTCATGAATAACGAGAAATTAGAGAAATCGAGGGACATGACCGATTTTTTTGAAATAAGGATGGTGTCGCCGATTTCCACTATCTAACGTCATTTCTTTTGAATTCATGAATAATCCAGGTTAATATATCTAAACAAATAAGTGGACAGCTCTATGTTTCATAAAAACAATCTATTCATATCCACAGTTATTTTTTTATTGTTTTTTTTGTATATTCCACGCCTTTTCAGTCAGGAGCGCACAAAAAATATTCATGTCACCCATATTGAAAGCCCTCCGAGAATAGACGGCCTTATTGAAGAGAGCTGTTGGAAGAATATTCAACCTGTCTCTGGCTTTTTCCAGTATGACCCTATCAATGGAGAAAAAGCTTCTGAAGAAACCCTTGTCTGGGCAGCCTATGACCAAAAAAACATATATTTTGCCTTCCTGATGAAGGATTCTCTTCCAAAAAAAATCTGGGCAGAGCTTACTCCGCGTAATGAATACGAGAATAATGATTCGATTACCTTAATCTTGGACACATACAATGATAAGAGGACAAGCATAAGCTTCACCGTGAATCCCAAGGGAGTTCAGAAAAATTCAGTGGAAACGATATGGAAATCCGGCGCCGTTATCCGCAGTGACGGATGGGCGGCCGAGATGGCCATTCCCTTCAAATCCTTGAGGTTTTCTCCGCAGGAAAACCAGGTCTGGGGCATAAACTTTGAACGTTATATTCAGCGCTTGAATGAAACAGACTACTGGACGGATGTTGACAGGGATAAGCCTCGGCTGCAGCAGATGGGGGAGCTGAGCGGCCTTGCCGGAATACGCCCCGGATACAACCTTGAGTTCTTTCCTTACGCAGGCGTCAGGTCGACGCGCTGGGACGGATACAAGGATGACAAAACGGCGCAAGGCCTTGATGTCAAATACGGGATACTGCCGAATCTCATTCTTGATATGACGGCCAGCCCTGACTTCAGCGAGGTAGAATCCGACCCATTCATATACCAGCTCTCTCCTTATGAAACCTATTTTCAGGAAAACCGGCCGTTTTTCACTGAAGGCAGCCGCTATTTCCAGCTATCCACCGGAGAAGAATTCCATTATGGATCGGGTGTCAGTTTATTCTATTCAAGGCGCATCAGCAATCCGAAGAGGGCTGCCAAGATTTCCGGGAAAACAGGCGGATATGCTTTCGGGATCCTGGCTGCGATAAACGAAGAGGAGGAAGGGAATACATTTTTCAGCGTCGTCCGGATACAAAAAGATATCTTCAAGAATTCCCAGGTCGGCATCTACTATGCAGGGATGGACATTTCCCAAGAATACAACCGCAATTTCGCGCTGGACTACAACTTCAATTTCAAAGACTTTTATTATCTGCGGGGCATGAGTGCATTCTCTTTCAGCAACGATATAGAAAACAGAAATAACGGCATGCACATCCTCCAATTCCAAAGAGAACCTGACGCCGGATTACAGCTAATGTTCAACTTTCAGAGAATTGAAGAAGAGGTGAAGGTCAGAACCGGGTATATGAGTAAAATAGATGCTCAATCCACTGAACTGAGCACTGGCTATGCCTGGAGGTACAACCAGGGAAAAGTCAAACATTTCAGCTTGGACTTAAGCGGGAATCTCGAGCAGGATTCTCATGGACATTTGACCGGCAACTCTCTTCATCTCATGTTATGGACGGAATTCTTTTCAAGGATTGAAATCCATGGGGGAATCGAGGCAGGGAAGAGCAAATATCAAATTGAGGACGAGAACGGTGAATTGGCCTGGACGCAAGACTTCATCAATACCTATGGAGGACATATGGATTTCAGCTGGGAACGCGGCGGATTCCTGAAAGAGGTGAGTATTGAAGGAGGCTGGGAAAAAAGAGGAATCTACAACGAGGACTTTAGCGGAGTTGAACCCGGGTCTGAGACAAGCATCGAAGCCTCGCTGACCCTGCGGCCGCGCAGCTACTTAGAGTGGTCTTTCAGCAGCGACTGGATACGGCAAGTTATCGATCGAACCGGAGAAAAGTTATTCGATGGAATGGCCTACGCAACATCCCTGCATCTCCAGCTGACGCCCAGCCTGTTCCTGAGCACCCGGCTTTTTGGAGAAACCCGGGAAGACCAGTATAATTTCGATTTTCTGGTCGGGTATTATTTCGGCGCCGGAAACATCGTTCAGCTCTGCTATAAAAAAAGCTCGCGAACAGAAGCCTCGGTGAAAGAAGGGGGGCACTCCATAACCCTAAAAGTGTCTTATTTGTTAAGAATTTAAAAAATCCTGAATATTGGAATACCGCATCTCAGGCGTCGCCTCATCGCTTCTGATTCTCTAGATGCAGAGACTATCAAAATTTTAAATTTACAAAACCTAACAGCTTCAAGAAAAAGATGAAGAAGCAGCCCGTTTTTAATCGAATTTCGCAAGATCGATAGCCAGCTATGCCCTTCACCGGTCTCGTGAAATATATATTTCTGGAATGGCTAACCATTTGGGGTGAAAGAAATTGCCTTTTTAAGATTAGCCCAGCAGGGGAAAAATCACCCGGCAATTCATCCTAAGAGGGCATTGAAAAGATTAGAATTGGAATATATTAATAAAAAAATGTTACCTACAACTACTTTTTTCAGTATTTTTTTGGGCTTGATGGGGCTCACAGAACAGAGCACGGGGTTACCTGCTGACCAGTGGCAGGAAATCTTAAGGATCGTCCTGATCCCGGTCTCGTGGATTCTGCCCATGCAGCGGGCCATCCTTGACTTCTTCCTTGATTCCCCTTCGGTCTGGATCGCTGTGGCAAAATATGTATTTCTCCTCTTCCCTCTTCTGCTTTGGATCGGCGTCATCTGGTGCAACCAACTCTCTCTCTACACGATCCCCTTCCGTTCGAAGCGCATCAATTTCATCCAGACCCTGCTTCTCGCCTGGTGGGACGCGCTAAGAGCCCTCTGGCTCTTCTGGGTCGGGCTGTTTCAGCTTGTTGTGGTTCTGGTGGGATGGATCTTCTCCATCGCTCGGCTCATCGTCAGATTCATCGTGGAAGTCATCCGTCAGCTCCTGACCGCTCCCTTCAAGGTGACGAGCAGGGTGTCTCGCAGCTTCTTCAGACCTGGAGTTCCCTGGGTAGCTTTCCTGGTCCTCGTCTTCTGGTGCATGCTTGAAGCCGCGATCTTCACCTATGTGCTTTTCCCGACGATTTCAGAAGTGCTCATGGACCTGATCGGCAGCGAAAGGCTTTCTCCACTCACCACACCGCTTCTTTACATATTCCTGCTGATCATCATCATGGGAAGCTTTGCCGCTCTCCAGGCTCTGGCAGATGCTATCCGCAAAAGGAAAGCAAAAGTCGTCATCCAGATGGTCGTCGTTGAGCTGATCGTGATGGGCTTTGAAGTGATGTTCCTCTACCGTGAACTGGTCGATGCCATTACGCCCTGGATAACACAGCAGACAGGCGTACGGATGGGGATAACCTTCACCCTGACGCTCGCCAGCATGGGATGGATTGCCATCCGAGGCATGACCTGGTTCCTCTTCGGACAGTTTGGAGTTGTGCCGCTCTTGGCCTTCATCTCCAGGCGCCCAGTACAGACAGCAGAGGGTCAGGTAGAAATCACCCCTGAGGTTTCGGAACCGACAAAATGGTGGCAAAAGCCGCTGCAGGAATTCAAGAATGAGATTGACTGGCTTCACAAAAAATTCACTGAGCTTCTGGACTTTTTCACTCTGCCTATCCTTCAAGTTCTGGCAGCGATCCTGAATTTCTGCATGATTCTGCTGACGGCTCGGCCCATTTTTAACCTGCCGTTCAAAAGCCTGAAGGATGTGATGGACACGCGCGAGCTCCTCTTATCAAGAAATCTAATTTCCAAGAAAGGTGCCAAGTCCGATGTGGAAGCATAAAAACTTCGCACCTCTCATCACAGTCGCATTCTTCTTGATATTGGCCATCGCCTGCACGCCGCCGTCTCAACAGCAGAGGCCGCGTTTAGTCATGTTCATCGGCGTGGATATCAGCGGCTCATTCCAGAAAACAGGATATTACGACGAGTCCATAACTTTCCTTGCCAACTACATCTACGGCCACCTTAATGGACTTGGCGAGCTGGAAAAGTTGCGGGAGCTGTTTGTGGGTTCAATCGGGGGTCAGGTTGCGGGAGAGCCGAAAGCCTTTTATCCCATCCATGACCTTGAAGGCAAGGATGTTGCCCAGATTGAGGAGTTGCTCAGGAATTGGTTTTCCCCGCAGGACGTCATAACCGATTTCAACGCTTTCTTCAAAGAAGTCGCACGCCTCACCAAGGATAGAAATCTTGCCCTGGCGCCTCTTTGCATCCTGATCGTGACCGATGGCATCCCCGCGCTGGAAACCTCTGTAGGAAAAGAGGATTACAGGTTGATCGACCTGGATCCGCTGGAATATCTCTCGCGGCGAGTTACCGTTCGCCTCCTTTACCTTGACCCGAAAGTCGCCAAGCACTGGCATGACGATGTTCCCGCAAGGCGCGTCCGGGTATGGACAGTAGCCGCAGAAGTCATGGCAGGCTGGAAAAATCAGATGGAATCCGGAGTGGAGCTTGCCCGGCAGGAAAAGCTATGGAAGTGGATCAAGGATAACGTCGATTTTCGAGTGCGTGCCAGAAGATTCTGAAAAGCGATATCGAGCACCCATCTAAAAGAAGACAGAAATAGCGAGGAAGAGGAATTTTCTTTTATGTGAGCTGCAGTTTCTCCTGCCATCAAGTTTGGAAATCACCTACAGACTTCGTGAAATAACTAATTAAAGGCATCCGGTGCAGTTTCTTTATGCCTCTGGTCTCATAATATCTGCCAATATCGTCACGCAACCGCCCGTAATTCGCCTTAACGAATTCATACTCATATTTTGTATCAATATCAAAAAGAGGCCCTATGACATTGGATAAATGCACGTCTATTTTATTTCCTGTTAGTTTTTCCATATTTTCTTCGATTAATTTTACATCTAAGTAGTAGCTCGGCTGTTTTTTATCCATCAATCTCAAGGAATGAGCTAAAGCTTTTATGTATCGATAATCTTTCCCGCCTAATCCTAAAGAATGAAAATATGTATTGAGAATAAAATAACTATGCTGAAAAATTCTGGCTCTGATTTCTTTTCTTCTGGTGATGAGGTATCTGGCGAATGCCCTGATCAGCATCAAAAAATTTAGAGGGTCGATTCTCCTCTTCTCTTTCCCTCTCTCATAGCTTTTTTTTATTAGATTTCTATTTTTGTATACTGTTTCAAAAAAGATATAAAGATTAGGGTCAATATTCAGAGGCCTCCCACAAAAAAAATTATTAAATCTTGCTTCTATGGGCTCACCGCTCAACCTAAACTTAGAAAAACTAATTTTACTTTTTGAATAATCAAAATTGATATTGTAATTTTGGAGACTATCGATCACCTCTTCAAAGCCATCTTTTAAACTCCAACCCATAAGCAAATCACAGCCTTGCTCTCCATTCTTCATTAAGAAATCGACCTCATTGTGCCTCACCAATGGAATATCGCTGGGCAGGTAAAATATCATTTTATAAAAATCTCTTTTTGCGGCGTAGTCACGTAATATTTTCCAATCAACATCTGTTAAACATTCCCATCTTGAGCTAATTTTTCTTAATTCTTCATCTTCTTTTTTCAAGTACTCCAGATAAGTGAAGAATAGACTTTCGATCGGGCTGCTTCTTTCTGAAACAACCCTAATCTCCCGTTTGCTTTTTTCTTTTTTAATGATAGAAGATAGAATATCTTTTAAATCTTCTTCAGGGCCCCAGATATAAACCGGATTATTGTTATTTGTTTTTATAACCTCATCCAGTACTGCTTCGATACATGTTCTGCCATCGATATCCAAGAATGACTGGTATTTATCATCTATCTTTCTTGTTTCTTTAATGCCAGCTCCAATAATTATTAATCCTTTGTCCATCTCAGCTTCGAATCTCCATAATCTTTTTAAGTATTCCGCAGAGAAGCCATCTCAGAAATTTTGTGCTGATTATCTTTCACTATCCCCGCTGCTTGACCGTCGATGTGGAAATCTATCGACGAACTTAGCTCTCAGAGAAGCGCCGATAACATCAAAGTACATATTCAATTTTATAAATAATCCTTTCAAAATTCCAAATTTTCTTTCTTTCTTTTTATGACGATAAAAAAATTTCTTAAATCCAAATCCTCTCCCTTGTCGCTTCACGAAGTAGTTTAATCCCACTTCTGCTTTATAATTTCTTTTATAATACATCGGAAGTTTTTCCCATATTTCTCTTCTCAAAGCCCTTTGCCCTGTCGTCGGGTAGATCCCCCATTTATACTCCAGAAGAACGAAGGTCTTGGCGAAGATGTTTTTCTTATGGTCTCTGGCTCCGACAAACATATCGAACTCTCCGTTGAGCACGGGGCTGACTATTTCTTTCACAGTCTTGGGCTTAAATCCAACCAAATCTGCATCACAGAAAAAAATGATGTCTCCAGCAGCTGCTTCAACTCCTCTTTGCAGAGAAAAGCCTTTTCCCATATTTGTTCTATTTCGCAAGTATTTAACTTCTCTAAATCTGGAAACCACTTCTTTTGTGCCATCTGTCGAACCATCATCAACTACTATAATTTCCTTTATCATACTCGATTTGCATAGAGTGTTCAAGACAGATGCTATTCTTTCCTGCTCATTGTAAGCAGGCACGACTGCAGTGACTATTGAAGTTCCTTTTTCTCTTTTAATAGCCATTTTTTTATGAACGATTTTAATAAAAAAAAGATTACCAAGAAAATAACTATTATTTTTATGGCTGTCATAAAATTTTCATAGATGTTGACATATGAGCTGATTCCTTTTCCCGCCATCCACCCCAGGGACGTGACGAAGAGTGTTATCACCAAAACAGCTATAGAATTATAGTTCAGAAATCTTAAAAAGTTTTTTCTTTCTCGGCTAAAATAAACGATAGCTATAATCCTTATGCCATATATAAATTTAACTATCAACAGCAAAAGAAAATCACTTGTGCCAAATTTTTTTAGAATTCTTTCAATTTTCGAATATCCGCTATTTAACTGTTTACTGGAAATGATCTTCCCTGTTAGTCTTGTTCTTCCAATGAAGAACCACATCACATCTGAGGAGATTGTTCCAAGAGAACAAAAAAATATGATTGTCCACAAACTAATCAATCCCTGTCCAGACAATGAAGATAAAAAGATGATTATTCCGTCGCCTCCAAAAAATGCCCCAATCACACAAACAAGAGGAGCATAGGATTCTATGAAAGAAATTATAAAATTCTCAATACGCATGCTGATTTAAAGATAAATTATATAATGTTCTTTTCTTAAAAGCGAAAAAAATAATGTTATGCATAAACTTACTCGGCACAAGGATACCAGTAAGTGAGAAGAGAATCAATGCCCTTTTCAATCTGCTCCCTTCGATTGACCTCTATTTGGAATAATGGTATTTCTTTAAAAAAATAAGGTGAAAATGCTGCAAAAAGGAGGAAATCATCATCGACTCAAAAAAATTTCAGGTATTTAGGATAAAGAAAATCTTTATCGGGCTCTTCTTTCTTTCTCTTTTCGGCCTTGCTTTTACCCAGCCGTTGCCCAGGCATGGCCTGCACTTTAAGACGCCGGCCATGGTTTGGGATGAAGCCCTGCCTCTGGGCAACGGCCTATTAGGAGCACTGGTTTGGGGCGATGGAAAACCAGTCAAGATCTCGTTGGATAGGACAGATTTGTGGGACCTTCGACCAGTACCCGAGTTTTATGCAGAAGATTACAGATACAGTGTCATGCGTCAGTGGGTCCGGGAAAAACGGCTTTCTGATTTACAGCGAAAATATGAAGAGCCTTATCAAAATCCAGGGCCGACAAAGATACCAGCGGGAAGGATTGAACTGACCCTTGCTGGGCAGCCAGTCTTCATGCAAGCCAACCTTGACATTGCGACGGCATTGGCCAGTCTGAAATTTGACAACAAGACGACTGTGCAGGTCTTTGTTCATTCCAAAGAGCCCGTCGGTTTCGTCCAAATCATGACAGCGGAAGCCGTCTCTCCTGAACTCATTATTCCTAATTTTGGCGGGCCGCTGAAAAATCCAGAGCCAAGATCCACATTAGATATGGAGCTCGGGCTTCTGGGGTATGAGCCTCCTCAAAGGGCCTCCGGCAAGAATTGGATTGGCTATTCACAGAAGGGCTGGCAAGATTTCTTCTTTGCGGTGGTACTGATGTGGAAAAAGACTGAAAAGACCTGGTCAGGATCATGGTCAATCGCCACAAGCAAGGAAAGAGCCAACCCGATAGAAGTCGCCAAGAAAAGATGCGAAAAAGCCCTGGCTAAAGGCTTCGAAAAAATGTTCCAAGAGCACAAAGCCTGGTGGGATTCCTTCTGGGACAAGAGTTCGGTACGCGTTCCGAATGAAATCATCGAGCGGCAGTGGTATCTGGAGATGTATAAGTTTGGCGCAGCTGCCCGGGCTGATACTCCTCCGATTGCCCTCCAGGGTCCCTGGACGGCAGACAACGGTCTGATTCCGCCCTGGAAGGGCGATTATCACCATGACTTAAACACCGAGCTGAGCTATTGGCCTGCTTACAGCGGAAATCATCTCGAGGGCGAAGAAGGATATATCAACTGGCTGTGGAAAACCATGCCAAAGGCCAAAGCGTGGACAAAGCGCTTTTTTGAGCGGCCTGGCTTGAATGTGCCGATGACAGCCGACCTGAATCAGGAACAAATCGGCGGCTGGCATCAGTACACGCACTCAGCCACAACAGCCGGCTGGCTGGCTCATCATTTCTACCTTCACTGGCGCTACTCGATGGACAGGGACTTCCTTCGAGAAAAAGCCTATCCTTGGCTGAGGGAGACTGCAATTTTCTTCGAAGCCATAACCGAAAAAGACGCGGAAGGCAAACGCACTCTGCCGCTGAGCTCATCACCAGAAATTAACGACAACCGCCTGGACGCCTGGTTTCCATCCATAACCAACTATGATCTGGCGCTAATCCGCTTCACTTTTGAAAAAAGCGCCGAGTTGGCAGACTTGCTGGGGAAAGCGGATGAAGCCGCTCACTGGCTCAAGGTATTGAACGAAATGCCTGATTTCTCTGTCGACCCGAAGGGCAAAGGCTTGCTCGTTGCCAGAAATTATCCTCTGCCGTTTTCGCACAGGCATTTTTCTCACCTGATGGCCATCCATCCGCTGGGGCTGATTCAATGGGAGAAGTGCCCTGAGGATAAAGAATTTATCAAATCCTCTCTGTCTGATTTAGAAAGGTTCGGAACAGAATGGTGGACCGGATACAGCTTCAGCTGGCTGGCGAGCCTCGCCGCCCGCAGCCGGGACGGACACAAGGCAGAAAAAGCCTTGGAGATATTTGCCACAGCCTTTTGTCTGAGAAGCAGCTTCCACTGCAATGGGGACCAGAGTGGCAAAGGCTATTCAAGATTCCGCTACCGACCTTTTACTCTGGAAGGAAACTTTGCGGCTGCGGCCGGGCTGAATGAAATGCTTCTCCAGAGCTACAGCGGAACGATTTATATCTTTCCAGCTATTCCTGATGACTGGAGGGATGTCGCTTTCAAGACCTTGCGCGCCGAAGGAGCATTTCTTATCTCAGCGGAGCGGCGAGCTGGCCTTGTTGAACAAATCAAAATCTTCTCTGAAAAAGGCGGCATCTGCAAAATAGAAAACCCGTTCAGCGGAGCTCCCTATCGTTTTAAGGGAGTCCGTTCAAAGAATATTGCCCTGGTCGGTGATGAAATTACTATAAAAACCAGCCTCGGACAGAGAATAACCCTTAGCCGAATAAAGACTTAAAGGAATCAGGTTTACGTTTCCTGTTTTCCTGGGTACGACAAACATTCCTGGGAAGGAAGACTCTTTTCATCTCCATCCGGGAAAGTGCCGGGCTTAAAGCTCCCCTTATTTCAAGATATTTACGATTATTTCTGGCAACAATTTTCTTCTCTGAGATATTTTTCCAGGGGATGAATTTCATCTTCAGCAATATCCCTTCAGACCCGACATAAACATTCCATCTTGGAGTGAAGCCCAGAAGAATTATCATAATTATTAGCCTGTGATAGCCGTTGCTTGACTTTGGCTCTGAGATAATTTGATAAACGCACCACAGGAAATAAAGAAAGAGCAAGCTCAATATTATCCGATTTCTTAGGGAAGAAAAATTGTAGAAAGAAGACCACTGGGCCTTAATACTCCCGATAATTTTTTTCTTCCGCTTTAAGCTCAAGAGATGAAAAATAAAAATGAAGAAGACCAGAGTGAGGACAACTGAATATAATATAACAAGGAATGAATTCATTCTTTAGCTCTCTTCAATTTTTCAAGAATTATGACCACTCCATTATCTGATTCTTGTTTAAAAGCGCTAAGTTTTATTCGCCTACTTCTCCTTCTCATAAATGTATTTCAGCCTGAATTTTTTCAGGGTAACCCCTTCATTGGCTCTCGAATAAAGGAAGTTCTGATAATCGATGTAAAGGCAATGGCTGGCATCGGGAAGGGTAAAAGTTGTCAACAGCCTCCCCTCGGGGGTGAGAACATAAACATCCTGGCTTGGATTCTTAGAATAGCTTCCGCCGAGAACGAACACATATCCTGACCTGTCCAGAGTGATATCTTTGTAAATAACTTCAGATGGAACAACAAGTAAGCTGATTTTTTCCTTTTTTGCCTCTCTTCCCCCCAGCAAACTCTTTGACCATAGTTTCTTCCCTGCAGGGTCAAATTTCTCTATTCTGTCCAGAAAGCTATAAGCAATATAGAGATTGCCTTGAAGGTCGAAATCAAAGTCTACCGAATCGACCATAAAGGGCAATTCTTCATGAGCATATTTAATCTCTCGAGTTATTTCGCCTGCTTGATCAAAAACAAAAATCCTACCCATCTTCTCTTTAGCCATGGAAAGGCCCACTACGGCAATCTCCTGGTCAGAAATAACTTTTAAATCAGAAATGGGAAGCATAATCGGAATTCTCTGTTTATAATTTAGGTCTTTATCAAACACTTGAATCCCAGGGATAAACTGGTCTGTCACATAGAGGAACGTCTTTGAGCCGTCGATAAACCTGATAGCTGAAAATTCTCCGGGACCTTGTCCTTTTCGTCCAGCCTTCTTCAAGAGCTTCCCTTTTTCATCAAACACTTTTATAGAATAGTCCATGGCGTCAGTGACATAAATATAATTATCTGAAGTGACGATGATGCCCACCCATTGAAATAAAGTATTATCGTCAAGGCTGCCGATAGAAAGAACTTCCTCAAGATATATCTTAAGCGGAGGCTTTGCCCACATTAACAGAAACAGCGAATGACAAAAGGCTAAAAAGAAAAAAGCTTTGAGCAAAGGCTTCAATCTCTTTTTTTGGCAAAAACCATTCATTCTTTTACCTCAAGGGCATGATAGAGGATTTAATCGGATTGCCATAAAAGTGCATCGAGGCCCATCCATCCTAGCCAAAAAGAATTCTGAGAAATTATCATCTCAAGTAAGACGACGAATCAGCCGGAATTTTTTCTCACGAAAAGAAGCTTGTTTTTATTGCTTTCAGCCATCAATTCTGGGCATTAAGATGGATTTTTTTTATTAGCTCTATAATACAAAACTCTAGTTGAGCATATTTTCTCTGCTAAAATCTCTTAGAACTTCTCGATATATTTCTTGCAAAAAATATAGCCAGCAGAACAGTGTATGATAAATCCATAATATGCAGGAAAGGTAATGGGGAATGGGTTAGATGACAGGCATAAATTGAAGGCCTCATCGCAACTTCTGACCTGTTCTTCTTCTTCAAGAATAAAAGCCCTGGAGCTCAGAAGGAAAGAAAATATGGCCAGAACTAAAGCAATGTTTCTTACTCTACTTCGTATTTTTAAAATCATGATATTCCTCCTTTCTTCTTTTTACTTAGCTTACTTGCTTTCTTTGCAGCATTTGCTTCATTTTTTAAGGACATAATCCTGGCAAAATCTGTAGCCATTCCAGCAAAACCATGCATAACCTGCTAAGACTGCCCCAGCTGAATAGGGTCCCGCAATAAGGGCAATAAGACTAGCGATTCCCGCATCGATCAGGCAATCTTCAAAGGCGTCTTTGCAAACATTTGCTGAGAGCTGATAAGGGGCTGCAACAAAAACAAAGACGAAGGCAAGAGCAATCGCTGCGGCCATGACTCTTTTTCCCTTGTTTCCAATTAATTCTTTCATCTCTTAACCTCCTTTTGCCCGAATAATTTGCAAATTCCATGCCAGCAGAATCGGGAAAAGAATATATTTTAATTTATTGATAAAAAAGAAGATAAAATAATTGGTTTAAAGACGAAAAACAGACTTCCGTGTCTTATGTCACACTTTGTGCCGCACGTTTTTGCATCTCTTTCTATTTAATAAAATTATGGTTCCCTCTTATGACACAAAGTGAGACATTATAAAAACTGACAGGCCTAGAGTGTTCGATTCAAATTTGCGACCTCAGCTCAATCTCTTTAGCAGGCAAGGTTGAAAGCGCTGAAATCTTTAAGTTCTGGCCTCCGGCATCTCCCTTCTCTCAAGCTGTGTCACGCATATGAAATTTTAAGTCGAATCTCTCAATCGTCAGGATATCTAAATGCCGGAAACAACCACATCCTTGAATACAAGGCTCGGCATCCGCCAAGAAGAATAGACCCAGGGGTCGTTGGCAACTTCGACCAGCTTGTTCCAAAACTCGAGGTGATTGCCGGCAATGTTCATCTCAGCCACAGACTGCACCGGCTCGCCGTTCTCGAAAAGCTTGCCGATAATGCCGATCGAAGCATCGCCTGTGGTCGAGTTGGAGTTCCCGCCGATGAACCCGGTTATGAATATTCCTCGGCCGAGGTCCTTCATAATTTCCTTCACCGAGCGCTTTCCTGGCGGAATGATCAGGTTGGATGGCCCTCCTGTTGTCGGCTCCCAGCCCAGCTTCCGGCTGTAGTACCAGTCGACATAGAAATCCTTCAAGACACCGGATTCGATCATCGTCCTCTTTTTTGTTGCGAACCCATCACCGTCAAACAGTTGACTGCCCAAACCGCCTACGACAAAAGGATCATCGATGATCGTAAAATAATTACTCGCAATCTTTTTCCCTTTTTTGTCGGCAAGGAAAGACCGTTTCTGCTGAATAGAAGCCCCAAACATAGCTTGGAGAAAACCGTTGAGTATCGACGGCACATTCCTGTTCTCGATTATGATCGGCAAGGTCTCAGTCTTGATCTTTTTCCCGCCGAGAAGATCGAGCGTCCGCTCTGCTGCCTCAGCGCCAATTTTCTCGGGAGAAAGCATATCCTTTCTCTTGACGGAAACCGCATAGCTAGAGCCCATCGGACGGCGGTCACCTTCATCCTGGATAGTTGCCTGTGCCCCGGCCTGGTAGACAGTGACCTCGAAGTAGCCTTCAAAGCCGTTGCTGGCCATCAAGATATATTCCTGATAGCTGTCATATCCTCCTGCCGTGACAGAAATAACTTTCGGCCCGGCCTTTTGTAGGCAGGATTCCTCTACGGCTTTCACCACCCTATGTCTTTCTTCTGGAGTAAATTTCTTATAGTCTGGATCGACAAGTCCTAAGTCAAGCTCGGCCCTGCCCTGGTAATATTTTAGGTCGGGCAAAGTGCGAAAAGGGTCCTCGGCCAGAAGCTTTGTCGTCGCCACAGCTTTCGAGATAAAGTCATTTAAAGCATCATGGCGCAGGTCTGAAGTGCTCTGGGATGAATAGCGGCCGTTGACAAAGAGTTCGATGTTAAGCCCTCTTGTGGAAGCCTCCTTGATATTCTCCGGCTTGCGTTCCCTATAGCTGATATTAACAAACCGCTCGTTGCTGATACTTGCCCGGCAATTCTCAGCCCCAGCCGCCTTCGCAGCCTGAATCGCCCAAGCAGCCAAATCATATAATTCTTTTTTCATCTCTACCCTCCTTTACTTACCTTACGCCGCCGACGGTCATCGACTTCACCAGAGCGGTTGGCTGTCCGAAGCCGCAAGGAACAGCTTGCCCGCCTTTGCCGCAGGCTCCACCGCCGCCTTTTGACATTTCGAGGTCATTGGCCAGCATGGTTATGTTTCTCAGCATCCTGGGTCCGTTGCCCATGATGTTGACATCCTTGATGGGTGCGGTGAGCTGCCCGTTTTCGATCATCGTTCCCTGGGATACATAGAAGGCAAAATCGCCTTCGCCGATTTTCACCTGTCCGTTGCTCACATCCTTGACGTAGATTCCTTTGGCGACGCTCTTGATCACTTCCTCGGGCGTGGCCGGACCAGCAAGCATGTAAGTGTTTCGCATCCGTGGCTGAACATAGTGCTGATAGCTTTGACGGCGGCCGTTACCTGTGGGCTTCACGTTGTAATAGCGGGCAGAAATCTTGTCGTGGATATAGCTCGAAAGAATCCCCTTGTCGACCAGCAGAGTCTTCTGTCCTGGAGTTCCTTCGTCGTCTACGTTAATCGAGCCCAAAAGATTTGGTATAGTGCCGTCATCGATAATCGTTACAAACGGCTCTGCAACCTGTTTTCCAATCATCGTGCAAAAGGTGGATATCTTCTTGCGGTTGAAGTCAGCCTCCATCCCGTGCCCTATGGC
>CAZJXZ010000048.1:0-15206 GCA_964549955.1 uncultured Eubacteriales bacterium | reverse complement strand
TCTTGCTTATTAAAGGAAAAGGTGTTATCCTTTATTTACTTTTTCCGTAATTAAAGAAATTTTAATAAGCGCAATATATGAAAGGGTAACCATGAACCGTGGTTTGACAGGAGAATATATTGTCAAGCAGACAGGAGAGGAAATTGTTCGAGCCTTTGTTCCCCATCCTCTTCCCCCGAAACCTCCTCTGACCATCGATTCTTCCCTCCGGGAAACCCTAGATCAAGCACTTCTATCGCTGGGGCGGCTGGACAGCATTGCAACGCTTCTGCCAGATATCAATCTTTTCTTGTACATGTACATTCGCAAAGAGGCGGTCCTGTCGTCTCAAATCGAGGGGACCCAGCCGACATTATCCGACCTATTACTTTTCGAATTGAAAGAAGCACCGGGGGCGCCGCTTGATGATGTCGTCGAGGTCTCCAATTATGTCGCCGCAATGAACCATGGCCTGAAAAGACTCAAAGAAGGATTCCCCTTGTCCAACCGCCTTATCAAGGAAGTCCATGGGGTTTTACTCGCAAAAGGCCGGGGAAGCGACAAGAACCCGGGCGAGTTTCGTCGTAACCAGAATTGGATCGGTGGAACTCGGCCTGGAAATGCTCTTTATGTACCTCCTCCACCGGATCAAGTCGCTGAAACTATGAGTTCGTTCGAAAAATTCCTGCACGATATGCCCGAAAGAACCCCAATATTGATCAAAGCCGCTTTATCCCACGTTCAATTCGAGACAATCCATCCCTTCAGCGACGGGAACGGCCGGATAGGCCGGCTGTTGATTACTCTCCTTCTTTGTAACGAGGGGATCCTCCGGCAGCCGCTTCTCTATCTCAGCCTCTATTTCAAACAACATAGGTCTCAATACTTCGATCTACTAATGAAAGTCCGTCAAGAAGGGGACTGGGAGGAGTGGCTGCGCTTTTTCGTCGATGGAGTTAGAGAGATGGCTGAGGGCGCGGTGACTGCAGCCAGGAAGTTAAACGATATCGCTGAAGAAGACCGCAAGAAGATCAGGAACCTTGGGCGAAAAGCCGGCTCTGCTCTTCGAATACACCAAGTCCTCCAGGGCCGGCCTATCGCTAATATTCCATTTCTATCAAGCAAAACGAAGATATCGGCGCCAACCGTGACCAGCGTCCTCGAAGCTCTCCAGGAGATCGGAATCGTCAAAGAGGTTACGGGAAGGAAGAGAAATCGACTGTATGCCTATGAAAAATGCTTGGACATACTCAGGCAAGGGACGGAAATATGAATGTCCAAGATTTCCAAATTTAGCATTGAAAAAGAGATGGAGTGAGGGTTGATCTGGTTTTAGTCAGATGCCGGCACCGGGAAAGCAGGCTCTGAGGACGCGGGGAATCTTAATAGAATCAACCTGTTTTCAATCTTTGAGCTATTTGAGGAAGGATTTTGCCGGCCTCATCGTGAATGACATAATCAGCTATGTCATCCAAAGGTGTCCTTTCTTTGTTGATGATGGCTAAAGCTGCTCCAACCTGTTTTGCTCTTAAGGGAATCTCCGCTGCAGGATAAACGACAAGGGAGCTGCCCACAGCAATAAGAAAATCACATTTCTCTGCTTCTGCAAAAGCCTGGCTGAGGATTTTTGGGTTCAGCGCTTCTCCAAAAAAGACAACAGCCGGCCTTAATTTTCCCTTGCAGGCAGAACAGAGAGGCGGAGTTTCAATCTCAAGCTTAGAAAAGACTTCATCCATGGAATATCGCTGAGAGCAGTCAAGGCAATAGATGACCCTTGTCGTTCCATGCAATTCGATGACCGAGGAAGAGCCTGCTTCCTGATGAAGTCCGTCGATATTCTGAGTGATCACTGTTTTTAATTTTCCTGCAGCTTCGATCTCAGCCAGGGCCAGATGGGCCTTGTTCGGCTTAACCTTTTTGAGCTGCGGGTAGCGGACTTCCCGAAAAAAATTCCAGTAATAAGAAGGATTTTGATGGAAATGATAGATGCTGGCGTACAAATTCGGGTCGTACTTGCTCCACAGCCCTCCCTCTCCCCTGTAAGTTGGCACGCCGCTCTCAGCCGAAATTCCCGCTCCAGTAAAGGCAACAGCGTGCCGAGAATTCTTAATCGCAGAAGCTATAGACTCGATAATATCCATCACAACCTGAGGAGCCGGGCGGCGTTATCGTAGAGAATCTTTTTCTTGGATTCTTCGGCCAAAGGAAGCTCCTCTATGGCTTCAATATTGCAGGAAATGGTCTTCACTCCAGGCCAATCAGAGCCATAGATGAATTTATCGATATTCTTTTCCATGTCCGGAAAGTAATTCAGCAGGTTCTTGGGGGGAAGCCCGGAAATCTCAAGATAGAGGTTGGGATGAAGGCGAGAAAGGAAAAAAGCCTTTTCATACCATAAACCTCTTCCACTGTGAGCCATGATCAGGGGAAGGTCAGGAAAATCTGAGGCCACGTCATCCAGCCAGATTGGGTCAGCATATTTTATCTTGGAGCCTCTGAAGATTGAGGAGCCGGTATGGATGAGGACCGGGAGCTTTTCTTCATTGGCAAGGGCATAGAGCGGATACATTCTGCTCTCGTTCGGATAGAAATGATTGTAGGAGGGATAAAGCTTTATCCCCTTGGCGCCCTGCTTCAAACATTTTTCTAATTCCTTTGCCAAGTTGTTGACAAAATACGGATTGATAGTGCAGAAGGGAATGAAGACCTCCTCTCCCTGGCAAAACTCAAGAACATACTCATTGCTGACAACACCGGTCGTTATCGGGCTTATCTCGGGCAAGATAACAGCCCTGGCAATATTATTCTTTTTCAGATAGGAGGCGAACGTCTCTGGCTTTATCATCTCTTCATATCGGCTGAAATACTCTGATTGCGTCGATTCCTGGTAGGAGAGCACCCATTCATGCCAATCTTCCTTCTGGCCGACATGAACATGAAAATCAATCACCCTAAGCTTTGTCTTCTTTTGCATTTCTTCTAAAAACCTCGATTTATGCCGTAATGATAGCAGGAGACTTCAAAAGATGCAAAGCTATAGAGGAATCATCCCAAGTTCCGGGACCTGGACGAGGGTTGGAGGTTCGGAGCACGCTGATTTTCCCCAGCGAGGAACGCGAGCTCCCATTCAGCCTTCGCTGCTTTGCCCATCGGCAAAGCAGCGGGGGGTTCCAAGGGGGTATGACCCCTTGGTCGCAGGACGCTTTGAAGCGTCCGAGAAGGGGAGGCAGCGAAGCGTTGGAAGGGGGAACGCGAAGCGGTTCCCCCTCCAAGATGCTCTTCTCTCCTATTGGAGAGATTGCTTCGTCGCTTCGCTCCTCGCAACGCCCGCTCAGGCTTCATAGGGGACTCCTCACCTCCAACCCTCACCGCTCCCAATTATCATGATATCAAGGATTATGGGATGATTCCGGTTGGGTCTTAAGTTCGAAAATAATGTTTACATATGGAAAAATTATTTACAAAGAATCCAGGCAAAGGAACCTAATAAGGAGAAAATTTTTTATATTCTATTGATATCTTGGCACGAAATTTGCATATATAATTTCGGAGGCTGAAAAAGGATGCAAACCTCGATCGATATGAGTCTTCAGCAACAAATAGAATCTGCCCTGAAACGGGCAAAGGATAAGAAAGTTCTCTACCTGTATGACGATGCAGGATATAAGAGGCTGCTGGGCGTCTTTGATAAGAAAAAGGCTTCCCGCATCAAAAGACAGTTGAGGAGTAAAAGGCTTTTAAACCGTGTAACGGAATTTGATATTAAAACAACCGAGCCCGACTCCCATTGGGGGTAAGTCGGCTGTCTCCCAGCTCAGAATCATAGAGAAAAAAGAACAAAACTAGATGATGTGGCTTATAAGGAAGGCATCCGGATGCCTTATCAGGATTTTCTCGATAATGTACTCCTCAACTTCTTGAGCAGTCTTTAAATTGATCGCTTTCTGAACGATCTTCCTCACCGTTTTATATTCAACAGAACGAAGGACTTTTTTTATCCTGGGGATAAAAATCGGATTCATGCTAAACTTCTTCAAGCCGAATCCAAGAAGGACAATGGCCGAAAGGGGGTCAGCCGCCATCTCACCGCAGACAGCAATCTCCTTCCCCTCTCTCTGGGCGGTGTCGATGATGAACTTTATGAGCCTCAGGATTGAGGGATGCAAAGGCTTATAGAGGTAAGACACAAACTCGTTGGAGCGGTCAACAGCCAAATAATACTGGATTAAATCATTTGTCCCGATGCTAAAATAATCCACCTCTTTCACCAACAAATCTATCAAAGCCGCGGCCGCAGGGACTTCGATCATAACCCCTAGAGAAATTTTTTCGTCAAACTTGACCCGCTTTGCCCTCAGCTCCTCCTTGACTTCTTGGAAAAGACGTTTGATTTCTTCTATCTCCTCGATCTCTGTCACCATCGGGATCAGAATCCTGACATTCTTCAAGAAGCTTGCTCTGATGATTGCTTTGAGCTGAATCTTGAACAGGTCCCTGTCACGCAAAGATAGCCTGATCGCTCGCAGGCCGAGGGCTGGATTTGGTTCCTTGGTTATCTTCAACTGAGGCAAGCTCTTTTCTCCTCCTACATCGACCGTCCTGATGTAAACGGGAAAAGGATAAGATTCTTTGGCAATTCGGGAATAGATTGAAAAATGGTCTTCCTCTGTGGGGATCATCTCCCTCTGGAGATAGATAAACTCTGTTCGGAAAAGCCCAACTCCCTCGGCTCCAAGAGAAAGGGCAAGGTTGACTTCTTCTGGAAGTTCGATATTGGCAAAAGGAAAAAATTTGACATTATCAAGGGTGGAAGAGCTCAATTTAGCCGTCTTTCTCAGCTCTTTTCGGTAATCATCATATTTTTTCTTCTTGCTGTCGAACTCTTTCCTGATAGCCAGAGGGGGATTGACGATGACTTCGCCACCCGTTCCGTCCACAATCAGATAATCCCCGCTCCTGACTTTCTGAGAAATATCGTGGAGGCCGACTACAGCCGGGATATCCAAAGAGCGAGCAAGAATAGCCGTGTGAGAGGTCTGGCCCCCGGTGTCAATGGCCACGGCCAAGACACTCCCCCTGCTCAATCTTGAAGCGGCCTCTGAGGGAAGAAGGTCATGGGCGACCAAGATTTTTTCCCCTTTTTCCTCGACCTTTTTTCGACCTGTCAGCTCCAGATTCCTGTAGATTTTTGCCAAAACATCTGTGACATCAGACTTTCTTTGTCTAAAGTACTCATCGTTGATCGATTCAAAAATTTTTTGGTATTTATCATGAACTCTGGAGACAGCCCATTCGGCCCTGGCTTTCTCTTCTCGAATAATCTTCTCGATATCCGAATTCAGAGATTTATCGAGGAGGATGAGCAGATGGGCATCAAAGATGAAGGAATGCTCTTCCCCCATTTTCTTTTTTATCTTCTCTCTGATGCTTGTCAATTGATTCCTTGTTCTCTCTATTGCCCCTTTTAACCTGTTCAACTCTTCCTCAACCTGAGCTAAGGATATGCTCTCCTTTCTTGAAGTGAAAACAACTCTCTCAGTCAGCGAAACCTCGCCGAAGGCAATTCCTGGAGAAACTCCAATTCCTCTCAGCCTGAAATATTCCATGAACGATTACTCTTTTTCTTGAAATTTATTATCGATGAGTGCCACCAGCGCCTCGAGCGCTTTTTGCTCATCATCTCCTGAAACCTTTATGGTGATTTGTGAGCCTTGAACAGCGGCCAGGGTGAGGATGCCCAGTATGGATTTGCCGTCGATCTCGTTTCCGTCTTTCTCAATCTTGACCAAGGAGCGAAAGCGGTTGGCAAGGTTCACAAATTTGACGGCAGCCCTGGCATGTAACCCCAGCTTGTTCTTTATCAGTATTTTCTTTTTGAGCATCGTTCCCGCTTAATTCAGCTCTTTGAACTCAAAAGCGCGCTCGCCAGATGGATATTCTTTTTTCCTTGCTCGACAACCTTTTTAGCCACTTCTTTTAGATTATTGCTTCGCTGAAGAGAAACAAACTTGATAAGCATCGGAAGGTTGACTCCAGTGATGATTTCGACCTGATTATTCCTCAAGAAACTGTAGCTCAGATTCGAGGCCGTCCCTCCAAACATGTCAGTGAAAATCACCGCGCCATTTTTCTGGTCAACTCTTTTCAGGCTTTGGCTGATCTTTCTTTTCGATTCTTCAACATCATCGTACCAGCCAATGGAAATGGCTTCAATATTCACCGCCTCACCGATTATAATCGTCAAGGCATTCAGAAGCTCTTCAGCCAGTTTTCCGTGGGAAACGATGACTCCTCCGATCATTTCTTTCTCTTTTACTCTTGAACGTTATTATCCATCTTATTTTTGAGCGATGATAATCTAATAAAATTCATATCGTTTATATTAGCATTTTTTGGCAAGTTGATTAAGTCTTTTTCTCTGCCAGACTTTGGAGAAATTGGGCCTCGAAGAAAATCATTGCGGAGCTCTTATTTATACAAGTCACGGTGATAAGCCTGGACATCATAACTCTTCCTCTTGAGGTGTTCCTTCAATTTCTCCGCCAAAATTACGGCGCGGTGTTTTCCTCCTGTACAGCCCACGGATATGGTCAGGTTGCTTTTCCCCTCTTCAATAAATTTGGGCATCAAATAGTCTAAAAAGCGGTATAATTTATAAAGGAATTTCTTCGTTTCCTTCTTATCAAGAACATATTTCCTGACCTTCTGACTTTTTCCACTCTTCTCCCTCAGCTCATCGATATAGAATGGATTGGGCAAAAACCTTGTATCAAAGACCAGGTCCGAATCCAAAGGAATGCCGTATTTATAGCCAAAACTGACAATCATAATCTTCATCTTCTGCTCTCTTTTCTTCGTGAAACGGCGGGCAAGAAGCTTTTTTAGTTGAAAGATATTGAGCGCAGTGGTATCGATGACTTCATCGGCCATTGCTTTTATCTCAGCCAAGCTGTTCCTTTCCAGCTGAACGCTCTCCACTATCGACTTTCTTTTCTTCAGGGGATGGGGACGGCGGCTTTCGCTGAATCTCTTAACCAGCGTCTCATCTGAAGCATCGAGAAAGATCAACCTTGGCGATATCCTTTCTTTGATCTTCCGCAAGATTTCAGGAAATTCTGTCTTGAATCCAGCTTCCCGAATATCCACCACAAGAGCAACTTTCTCTATCTCCACTTCCTTCTTTTTCCAGAGCTCGACAAAATTTGGGATGAGCTTAGCCGGCAAGTTATCTATGCAGTAATATCCCATATCTTCCAGAAAGCGGCTGACTATTGTTTTCCCCGAACCGGACAATCCGGTGATGATCAGGAATCTGTCATCGCTCACTTTTTTCCTCATAACCTCAATGCAGGGAGAGAGCGCGGGTGTGCTTGCGGATAAGGTCCAAAGGAGCGTGATATCCTCTTCCTTTGAGGATATGCGTTCGGCAGGCAACCTCAATCAAGGTTGCAATGTTTCTGCCTGGAGCAACAGGAATATTGATTTGGGGAATTTTAATCCCTAGAATTTCGTAGTCTTCAGGAAACTCCAAACCCATTCGATCAGACTCTCTCCGCCGATGCAGCTTCTTCAGGTTGATAACCAAGTCAATTTTCGTCCGCTGGCTGATCGCCTTAGACCCGAAAATTTCTTTTATATTGATGATGCCCAATCCTCTTATCTCCATGAAATGACGGGTGAGCGGAGGGGCTGTTCCCATCAATTTGCCGTCAGGCTCTCTTTTCACTAGGAACACATCATCGGAAACGAACCGAAAGCCTCTGGAGATGAGCTCCAAGACGCTTTCGCTCTTCCCGATTCCACTGTCTCCCTTGATGATCACCCCCAAGCCAAAAATCTCTAACAGCTCCCCAGAAGTCAGGATTTGACGGGAAGAAGCGGATTGGATGAGCCCCCTCATCCTCTCCCGGCACTCTTTCTGAGAAAGGTTGGAATTAAAAAGTGCCACTCCTCTCTTTTTTGCCTTTGCCTTTATCTCAGGAAAAAAATTAAGACCATCGGCCAGGATAATACATATTGTCTCATCCTTGATTTTTTTGCCGATGGATTCTGTTCTTGCCTTGGATGAAAGTTTTTCTAATTCCTGAATCTCCTTTTTTCCCCAGATTTGAATAAATGAACTGATTCTTCGAAAAAAGGAGCGCTCTGCTTTTCTTAAAAAAACAAGTTTTCCTAATACCGGTTTGAGCTTTAGGATCTCCTTTGTCCTTAGGCAAAACTCTTTGGCTTCGAGGCGAAGGTTGACTTTATTCTTCATTAATTTTTATTCAGGCTCGATCAGGCCATAATTTCCGTCTTTCCTTCGGTAGATAACAGCCAACTTTTCAGAGCCCATTTTCCGAAAAACAAAGACCTCCTTCTTCTCTAAGCTAAAATGTCCTAAGGCCTCTTCGAGCGACATCGGCTTCAAAGAATAATCCTGGCTGCGAATGACTCTTCTCTCTTTCTCGACAGCCTCTGGAGAAAGAGAGAAGGCCGCCTTTCCTCTATTTCTTCTTTTCCTTGCTCTTAATTTATCCCTTTCCTTTTTGGCTCTCTTCTCAATGCTGTCAAAAGCCAAAGAAAGTGAGTTCGTCATCTGATGAGTTTCTTCAACCGCATATAAACTCGTCTTCCTCACCTTTATCTTGATCTCAACCTTGTGCCTGTATTTTTCAACAGAAAGGATAAGGTCGGCAACCACCTTCTCCCCTAAAACTTTTTCTAAAGATTCAAGCCTTTTTTCACAATATCGCTTTATTTCAGGAGTTACGCTTGTGTGCCTGGCGGTAAAATTGATTGTCATCAAACTCCCTCCATCTTGAACTTTCTTTTTCTTATATGAGATGGGGAAATTCGGAGTTGCTTGCGGTATTTGGCCACTGTCCGGCGGGCGATTCTCAAATTCTCTTTCTCCAGCATCTCGACAATCTCGATATCGCTCAAAGGAGCTCCTTTATCTTCACCCTCTATCAATTTTTTTATCTTCTCTTTTATTCTTAAGGAAGAAACTTCTTCTCCAAAATTTCCTGAGATGGATTTGTGAAAAAAATATTTGAGGGGAAAAACTCCCCGTGGCGTCATGACATACTTGTTGGCCACAACTCGCCCAACGGTTGACTCGTGAACTCCGATATCCTGAGCCAGATCCATCAAGGTCAGAGGCTTGATGTACTCTATTCCCTTATCGATAAAATCTTTCTGCTTTTCTACGATGTATTTGGCGACTTTATAGATTGTTTGATTTCTCTGGTCCAGGCTCCGCAGAAACCAGAATGCTTTCTTCAACTTATCCTTCAGGAACCGGTAAGTGTCAGGATTCTCTTTGGAGGCTCGAGCTAAAAGCTTTTTGTAGTAGCTGTTGATTCTCAACCGGGGAAGACCCTCGTTATTCAAAACGATCTTCAACTCATCATCTTCCTTGGTAACGCTGATATCGGGAACGACATAGGTCGTTCTCTCCTCGCTGTATTTCCTGCCCGGGATGGGCTCAAGGTTTTTGATAACCTCGATATGCTGCTTAACGGCTGAGAGAGGAATGCCGAGCACTCTTGCCAGCTGTGAATAATCCGACTTCTCCAATAAATGGAGGTAATCTTTAACCATCTTCTGCGTGATTTCATTATTTATATTGAAGTAGGCCATCTGGGCCAAGAGCGCTTCTTTGAGCGACAGGCTTCCAACGCCCACCGGATCAAACATTTTGATCTTATCTCTGATTTTATCGACCTTCTCTTCCGAAGACTTTGTTACTTGGGCTATCTCTTCGATTGAAGCCGTCAGGTAGCCATCCTCATTGATGTTCCCGATTATATGCTGAGAAATCTCTTTATCTTTTTTATTAAAAAATGTCAGATTCGCCTGCCAATTCAGATGGTCCCAAAGAGAAAAACTTTTAGAAACAATATTCTCCAAGGAAGCCACCTCCTTTTTTTCTGAAGAAAAGGGGCGAAATCCGCTATCAAAATACTCCTCAAAGTAAGAAGTGAATTCCTGGTCTTCCTCTTCGCCTTTGGATTCCGAGCTCTCCTCAAAGCCTGACTCCTCTTCTCCTGCCTCCTTCTCCGGCTCGCTTCTCTCTTTCTCCTCTAGCTTTCCCTCTTCCACTTGAGGCTTTTCCGCTGTTTCTTCCTCAAACTCCAGCATGGGGTTCTGCGAAAGCTCACTGTCAATGATCTCGATCAGCTCAAGATTGGTTAAAGGAAGGAGCTTTATAGCCTGCTGCAGAGCAGGAGCGAGGATTAGCTTTTGAACCTGTCTTTGATCCAGCCGCTGCTTAAGAACCATATTTATAGCCTATGAAAACATACACAAATTCATAATATGAATAGGATCAGCCTGGGTGTCGAGAAAACCGTATGGAAGGCTCAGGCAGAGTGGTTCGCAAGCACGCCGCTTTTGCCCCAGCGAGTCAAAAGCGGCTCGGTTCCAGGCTTCGCTCTCCTCTCCTGACGTCGAGGAACCGTGCCCGCTCAGCCTTCCACACGGCTTTCTCACCACTCTGCCTGAGCCTGGTGAGAAAGATAATGCCTCAAGCAGCGTGTTTTCGAGGCACCCAGCCTGATCCGTAAGTTTGTATTTTATCATGGAAAAGAAAACCCTTCTCCCAAATAGCTCTTCCTGACTTCCTCAGACGAGACCAATTCCTGAGGAGTTCCCTCCTTCAAAATCCTTCCTTTGTTGATTATGTAAGCCCTTTCGGTAATCTTTAAAGCTTCCCAAACACTATGGTCCGTTAAAAGAATCCCGATGCCTCTATTTTTTAGGGAAAGGATAATCTCCTGTAAATCAAGAATGGCTAAAGGGTCGATGCCGGTAAAAGGCTCATCAAGAAGAATGAATTCAGGAGCTACGATCAAAGCCCGAGCGATTTCCAGCCTTCTTCTTTCTCCCCCTGACAAAGTGCAGGCCTTGGCTTTGGCCAATTTTTGAAGCCCGAACTCTTTAAGAATCCTTCCCAGGCCATTATCCTTTCTCGATTGGCCGCTCCGATTCATTTCCATAATTGATAAGAGATTGTCCTCAACGCTCAGCTTCCTGAAAACCGACGGCTCTTGAGGAAGAAGGCAAAGCCCCCTTCTGGCTCTGGCATACATGGGCAGCTCAGTGATATCTTCACCATCAAGATAAATTTTCCCCGAATCTTTAGGAATGAGTCCAAGGATGAGAGAAAAGGTGGTCGTTTTTCCTGCCCCATTCGGTCCCAAAAGCCCGACGACCTCTCCTTTTCGCACCTTCAAAGAGACCTGGTCCACAACCTTTTTTTTCCGATAAGATTTTTCCAGATTTATCGCTTGCAAAAAATTGTTCATCTCTCACGTTTTATTGTAGTTACGGACCTTTTTTGGCCTTTATTTTCAACGAGGATTCTATCATCGGCTAGCTGAAATGTCAATTTATCCGCCCTGGTTATTCCCATATCTTTATCCACAAAAAGCGGATTCCCGGAAAGCACGATGGTCTCCTCCTTCGGGTCATAGATGGCTTCCTCTCCCCTGCCCTCGACAGAATTTTGATGAGTCGTCACTTGCCCTCGCCCCACTGCCTTTTCCATGTCTTCGCCATCCTCTTTGAGATAGACGGAAACAGATTGAGCCTCAAAATCAAACTCTTTAGCTTTAAAAACGCTGCCTTCATCATAGACAACAACATTCTTCTCCGGGTCGTACTGCATTCTCCCTGAAGAAATCTCAATCATCTCTTCCTTCTCCTCCCTTGTCCGGTGAGGAAAAACGCACTTCACATTTCCGCTGCAAGTCATTTTTCTTGTTTGTTCATAGAGGTCAATTTCAGAGGCAAGCAAGACTTTTTTCTCCTGCCAGGCCTTTATTTTCCCGTTGAATAGAAAACGTTTCTGCTCATCAAAATATCTCAGCTCATTGGCGTTGATAAAAACAGGACGCCCTTTTGAAAAAATGCCGAGATTCTCTTCTCCTTCTCTTGACTTCAAAACAACCTTGACACCTCTTTTCACCTCCAGGTCTTTCTCATCCAAGAAAAATATGAATTCTTCTGCAAAAACTTCGCTGCTGGCCGAGGAAAGAGTTGCTTCAAAAGGAGCCTTGCCCTTGACCTGAAGACGGTCAGTATTGCCCTCGATAATGAAGGTTTCTGCGGAAATAAGGCGTCGCTCTTCAGCTTTTTCTCCTTGGTCGATCATCTTGGCATTGTTTCTCGCTAGGAACCCCTGCAGCTTTCCTTCTCGGTCGAAGGTGTATTTGACTGTTTCAGCTGTGATTTGGGTAAATCCGCCTGAGGCTGAGACAAAATTGAATAAACAATTGCCCTTGGCCTCCACATCCTGAATAGCCGCAAGGTCAGGGAAGGCTCTGAGCCCTATCTCTTCTGCCTCAAACTCCCGCTTGGAGCTTCGACCAAAAAATGAACGCTCGCTTTGAGAAGAGGTATCTTTCTTTTCCTCATCAATGAGAAAGCCTTTGGCCTTGCCCTTCAAGAATAAAGTTCTGACGAAATCCTCGTCAGGACTCAGCTCAAACTCCAAGACATCAGCCGAGGCTTGGCTCTCTCCACGAAAAAGCTGCACTCCCTCCTCCATCCTGCCACTCCTCGTTTCTCTACTGTAAAGAAGCTCGTTTCCTCTGATGACGACAGGAAGGGATTTCTCGAGCTTTGCCTTGAGACGAAGCTCAACATTTTCACGGAGTTCTATTTTTTTCTCTTTCATAGAATAAAACATCTTCTGCGCAGAGCCCCCAAGCCCCGGCGAAGAAAAGCTTGCGCCATTTTCAGTCCAGAAAATTTCTTTTTGGTTATCGTAATGAAGCAGAGCTGACTCGATCAGGACATCCTCGTATTTGGCTCTAACCCGCCCGGATACCAAGAAATTATTCATGTCTTTGTCGTAAACGACTTCATCTCCATCGAGAGAAACATCCTTGCCTTCTATTTTTTTAAAGAAAACAACCTGGACATTTCCTTCTAGGTGGATCAAGTTATCCTCGCCCAGATAATTCTTGTCGGCTTTGATCCAATTGATTTTCTCACTTTCTCTGGTCCCCAAATACTCGATGTTTTCCTGCTTATCGACTTTCTGTTGGACAATCTTTTCAGGGCCAGCCGGAGGTTGAGTCTCAGCTCGGGAGCGAGCGAGAAAGTATCTGATGATCAAGGTCAGGATAACTAAGAGCAGAACAGCAATCCCTACCCTTATGACCTTTATTAAGTTCATCTTTTCCTACGAAACCTATTTCTTGATATCTTCAAGAGAAAGGCTGACTGTTTTTTCTCCCATGTATTCAGAAAACTGAAGAGAATAGGCGAGGTCGATTCTGTCACCTCTCCTGATCTTCAATGTCCATTCGCCTTTTTCCCATCCCATGGCTTCAAAGACTCTCTCCTTTTGCCTGAGAAGGAGTTTGCAGTGCTTGTCCTTAATCTTCTGAGGCTCGCTTACGACTTCAGCTCCTTCTGTAAGAAAAGTTGGGGTAGGGTTGCCGACGCCGAAAGGAGAAAGAAGAGAGTAATTACTGATGAATGACGAGTCGATATCCGCAAAATTGATTTTAGAATCAATGTGTATTTTCCTTTTTAAATCTTCATCGCTGATGAATGAGCTGGCATGGGCATTAACTGCTCTTTTAAAAAGCGAGACATTCTCCCTCAATAGAGTGCAACCGACGGCCATAGCATGCCCGCCATAATCCAAAAACAGGTCTTTACACTCACCTAGACAGCCGATGAGGGGAAACTCGCTGATGCTTCTCCCTGAGCCGTAGGCCCGCGCGTCTTCATAAGCAAAAAGGAGGACAGGCCGATAGAAAAAATCCTTGAGCTTCGAGGCCACCACACCGATGACTCCCCGGTGCCACCCCTCACAGCCCAAGACGATAAACCTGTAGCGCTTGTCAAGAGACTTGCTCCTGATCATCTCCAAGGCTTGGTTATAGATTCTATCTTGTGTCCTCTGCCTTTCGGCATTCAGCTCATCGAGGCGCTGGGCAAGATCAAAAGACTCCAGGCGGGATTCTGTAAAGAAAAGCTTGACAGCTAAATCAGCGGCTCCCATCCTTCCTGCGGCATTGATCCTGGGCCCAATCCTGAAGCCGACATCTCCCACAGAGACTTTCCTCCCTTCCAGGCCGCAGAGCTCGATCAGGCTCAGCAGCCCTGTGTTTGAAACATCCTCAAGGGCTTGCAGCCCAAACTTGACAAAGAGCCTGTTTTCACCTCTTAACTCCGAAACATCGGCGATGGTCCCGATGGCAACGAGTTTTAAATAATGGGAAAGAGAGGAAAGCTTTTCCTCTTTCTCGAAAAGAGCCTGAATCAGCTTGAAGGCCACTCCGATGGCAGCCAGATTCCTATCAGGATAACCCGAATCATCGAGAACAGGATTGAGGATGGCCAGAGCCTCAGGAAGGCTATCTCCCGGCAGATGATGGTCGGTGATGATGATGTCGATTCCTTTTTCTTTCACTCTTCTTGCAAATTCAGTTGCTTTTATTCCACAGTCAGCGCTGATCACCAGCCTGCTTTTTCTCTCGAGGACAACCTCGATGTGGCTCTCCTTAATCCCGTATCCTTCTTTTAGCCTCTCAGGGATGTAATAATCCACCTCTGCTCCAAGGGAACTCAGAGCTTTGGAGAGGGCGACGACAGAAAGAACGCCGTCGACATCATAATCGCCAAAAATTAGTATTTTTTCTTTCCTCGAAATCGCCTGCCTGATTCTCTCCACAGCCTCCCTCATCCCCCTCATCAAATAAGGGTCATGGAGGCAATCCAACCCTCCATAAAGAAAATATTGAGCCGCTTCTGCGCTGCGGATTCCGCGATTGACCAGTATCTGGGCGATCTCAGGCTGAATGCCCAGCTCGATAGAAAGAGTTTGTGCTTGTTCTCGGTAAGGAGTCAAAACCCAAATCGTCTCTGCCATTTGTTATTTAAATTTAACACAATCTTTCTCAATCAACAACTCTTAGATTCTCGAACGAAGCATCCTTAAATACCCCGTATGAGTGGGATCAGGCTGGGTGCTGAGAAAACCGTTTGAACAGCTCAGGCAGAGTAGTTCGAAAGCACGCTGCTTTTGACCCAGCCGATCAGTTATTAGGCGAAGGTCAGTGGGTGAAAAAACCGTTTGAAGGCTGAGCGGGCATGGTTCCTCGACCGAAGGTCGAGGAGAGCGAAGCCTGAAACCGAGCAGGCTTTGCCTCGCTGGGGCAAAGCCTGTGTGTTTTTGAACCCACTGACCTGAGCTATCACACGGCTTTCTCACCACTCTGCCT
>CAZJXZ010000047.1:0-15248 GCA_964549955.1 uncultured Eubacteriales bacterium | reverse complement strand
TCTATTCTTCTCATGAGCATTTAGAAGCTGCGACCCGATTGACCTATGCTGTCGAAGAACGCAAAGGAGCGGCTCTCCTGACTGGAGAATATGGCTGCGGCAAGACAGTCATCAGCAGACTTCTTTTCCAAGTTTTGCCGCAGGATAAATACGAAATAGCTCTGGTGACAAATCCCTTGCTAAGCCCGATGGAACTCTTGAGGGAGATCTGCTTTCAGCTGGGCATAAAGTCTTCCTCAGATGTTCCCAAGCCTGAGTTGCTGATGAATCTCAATGACCGCTTCTACGAGAACTTGAACAAAGGCAAGGATACGGTTGTCATTATCGACGAAGCTCAAGCGATTAAAGACCTTGAGACCTTTGAGGAGCTAAGGCTTCTTTTGAATTTTCAATTGAACAACAGGTTTCTGATGACTCTCATCCTGATTGGCCAGCCTGAGCTGCGGGCCATCATCGATGGCCTTAAGCAACTTAAACAGAGACTGGCCATTCGCTATCATCTCAATCCTTTGAGCAGGGAAGACACGAAGAATTATTTGACCCATCGGCTAAAAGTGGCTGGAACGGAAGCGAACATTTTCAACGATGTAGCTTGCGGCTTGGTCTGGATTCATTCGGATGGAGTTCCACGGTTGATAAACACAATCTGTGATACATGCTTGCTTGTAGGGTTCACTCAAGGTCTTGAAGAAATCAATGAAGAGGTGGTCAAAAAAGCTGTTTACGATTTAGAGCTTTGAAAAACCATGGCCAAGCTATCTGAAATCATTAGAAAAACTCCGGTGACGAAAGATAAAGAAGAAAAAACATTGGTCTCGGATGCTTTTAGGGCCAAAGAAAGCATGGAAAGCTTGCCTGAAATAAAAAAGATATACGAGAATTCAACCCTCATTACAAAAATAATTTTGGATGGATTAAGAAGAGGGGAAACCGTTGAAGGAAAGGATATTATCGATCTGGCGAAGGTTCACGTTGAAAAGATTCGTTCTAGCCATAATCTTTTGTTGTCTTTAATGAATATTTTTGCCTTTTACGATGAAAGAGAAGATTTCCTTCATTCTCACTCAGTCAATGTTTCGATTCTATCGGCTGGCATGGGCTTGGCCCTCGAATACGAGGAAGACAAGATTATCGATTTCTGTGCTTCTTCGCTCATCCATGATATCGGCATGCTAAAGATTCCTGCGGAAATAATCACCAAGACTCAAGAACTCACCAAAGAGGAGAGGAAACTTATTGAGGAGCATCCGCTCTACGGCCTCGAGCTGTTGCGGAACATCAAGGATGCTCCAAAATCTGCAGCTGAGGTCATCTCCGAGCATCATGAGAAGATGGATGGAACAGGTTATCCCCAAGGAAAAAAGGGAGAGGAAATCTCGGAGTACGCCAGAATTGTGGCCATACTCGAAGTCTATGAAGCCTTGACCCATCCCCGTAGTTACCGCAAGAGGAAGTTCATCCCCTATGAAGCTGTAAAGATGATCATCCAGAGCAAGGGGTCTTTTGAACAGAGCCTGGTTAAGGTTTTTTTGAATTTTATCACTCCCTATCCGCTGGGAAGTTTTGTCCTATTGAACAACGGCGAGGTTGGCAGGGTGGTTGGCATCAATGAGGGCCTCCCCGTTCGCCCGCTTGTGGAGATTTATTTTGACAGCGAGGGGAAGCCGCCGGAGAAGCCAGCGAGAGTTGACTTAGCCAAATCCACTATTCTCTACATTGAAAAAGCGATTGATGAGAACGGCCTATAATTGAATGATTGTTTCCGTCCATCAACCTCAGTACTTGCCCTGGCTTGGATATTTTGACAAAATTGCCAGGTGCGATACCTTCATTTTTTTGGATAATGTCCAGTTTAAAAAAAACGAGTGGCAGAATCGAAATAAGATTAAGACCGATAAAAAATATCAATGGCTTTCTGTCCCGGTTATTCACAGATTTGGACAAAAAATTCATGAAGTCGAAATCAATAACACAGTTCGCTGGGGCAAAAAGCACCTTCATGCTTTGGTGACCAATTACTCGAAGGCTCCTTTTTTCAAAGAGCATCTTGATTTTTTGGCTAAGACCTATGATCAAGAATGGAAGCGTTTAGTGGATATCAACCTTCATCTCATTCGCTATCTGGTCAGGACCTTGGGTATTTGGAATAAAAAATTTCTACTGGCTTCAGACTATCAATCGAGAGAAGGCCCGACAGAGCGATTGGTCGACCTCTGCAAGCAGGTCGATGCAGGGGTCTACATCTCAGGTCAGGATGGAGCAAAATACCTGGATTTGGATGAATTCAAGAGGGAAGGTATTCAAGTCATCTTTCAAAACTATAAACACCCGCTCTATCCCCAGCTCTTTGGGGATTTTGAGCCCTATCTATCAATTGTTGATTTATTGTTTAATTGTGGCCCAGAAAGCCTCTCAATCCTAAAGAAAGGAGGATGAATTGAATATCCTAGCCTTAGGTGCGCATCCAGACGATATTGAATATGGCTGCGGAGGCACTTTTCTTAAATTTGCCCGCAAAGGTATAAACATCTATTTCATGGTTTTGACCAAGGGGGAATTTGGCGGAGACCCCAAGGTCAGGCTGAGAGAGCAGGAAGAGGCGATGAGATTATTAGGAGTGAAGGAGATATTTTGGGGTGGACATATCGATACTGAACTGCCCAATGAGAGAATAATCATCACTGGCATTGATCAAGTCATCGCTAAAGTCAAGCCGGACGAAGTCTACGTTAACTACCTCTATGATATTCATCAGGACCACCGCACCCTGGCTGAATGCGCCTTGGCAGCCACTCGCTATGTGAAGAGGGTCTTCTTTTATGAAGACTATACATCAGTCAATTTTGAACCGGACATATTCGTCGATATCGAGGATGTCTTGGAGGAAAAGCAAAAGCTGATAAAAGTCTATTCTTCGCAAGTCGCCAAATCTTATCCTACGAAATTGGATATGGTTGAGAGTGTCAAGGCCATAGCCAATTTCAGGGGATTTCAGGGAAAAGTCAAGTATGCCGAGGGCTTTAAGGCTTTTAGATTTTTGCGCGATGTTTGAAGATGTGATTCTCCATTCCCGTCCTTATATCTCTGAGGCAGATATCAAGGCGGTGACCAATGCCCTCAAGTCCGGACAATTGTCCCAAGGGCCTCGAGTCAAGGAATTTGAAAAAAAATTTGAAGATTTCGTCGGCAAAAAGAGAGCTGCAGCTGTAAACTCCGGCAGCGCGGCCCTTCATCTGGCTTTATTGGCTCTAGACATAAGAGAGAAAGACGAAGTCATCATTCCTTCTTTTGTCTGTTCGGCTGTCCTCAATGCGGTCAAACTTGCCGGGGCAACTCCAGTTATCGTCGATATTGAGCCTCTGACTTTCAATATCTCAGCGGCCGCGGCCAGAGGGGCGATAACTCAGAGAAGCAAAGCCATCATTGTTCCTCATATGTTTGGCTGTCCGGCAGAGTTGGCTGAGCTGTGTTCGCTGGGCATTCCTGTGATCGAGGACTGTGCCCAGGCCAGCGGTGCAAGTTTCCAAGGACGCCCTGTCGGCAGCTTTGGCCTTCTTTCTGTTTTTTCCTTTTATGCGACTAAGGTGCTGACCGCTGGAGAGGGTGGCATGGTCTTGACCGATTCCGATGAGTTGATTTCCAAGATTAAAGACCTCAGAGATTATGATAACCGCGATAGCTATCTTTTGCGCTTTAACTACAAGATGACCGACATCCAGGCTTCCCTCGGAGTTAATCAACTGGCTTTTTTAGAAAATTTCATTGCCAAGCGGCGGGAGATCGCCTCTTGTTATTTTGAAGAATTCAAGCATTGTGATTTCTCTTTGCCCATCCGCAAAGAGGGAAAGGAGCATATCTATTACCGCTTTGTGGTCAAAACCAAAAATAAATCTTCTCCTTATCTGGAGAAGCTCCAGCAGAAAAAGGTAATGTGCCAGCGGCCCGTCTATATTCCTCTTCATCTTTATTTTAATCTCCCCGGATTTCCCAACACCATGGAAGCCTGGGAAAAGACAGTTTCTATCCCTATCTATCCTTCTCTTCGGGAAGAAGAAATTGAAAGAATCATTGCAGTCGTCAAGGAAATTTTTTAAGATATTGCCCTAAATCCTATGAGAACTGTCCTGCTTCATGTTCATTCCTTCTTGGCTGGGATTCCTTACAGGTGGCTGTTCCTCCTTCTCTTTTCTTTTTTCTTAACTTTCGCCTTGACTCCACTTGTGAGATTTTCGGCAAGAAGGCTAAAAATACTGGACATTCCTGATGAAAGGAAAATTCATAAGGAGCCCATACCTCTCCTAGGCGGGCTGGCCATCTATGTTTCCTATGTGGCGACAATCATCTTAAATTTTGATTTTTCGATCGAGCTCAAGGGCGTCATTCTGGGAGGGACGATAGTCCTTTTGGTGGGACTCGTCGATGATATAAAAAAATTGCCGGCCTCCTTGAAGTTGATTTCCCAGGTAATGGCTTCAGCGACGATGATCCTCTGCGGCGTAAAGCTGGACTTTTTGCCGAATAGCTGGTGGGGAAATGGAGGGGAGGTTATCTTGACTGTGATCTGGACGGTGGGAATAACAAACGCAGTGAATTTTTTTGACGGGATGGATGGGCTGGCTTCAGGGTTGACGGCGATTTGCTCCCTATCATTTTTTGTTGTGGCTCAAATGACGCATCAATCCTATCTTGGGTTTTTGACCATCGCTCTGGCTGGAAGCACTCTGGGTTTCTTGAAATTCAATTTTAAGCCCGCCTCCATATTCTTGGGGGATACAGGAAGCACCTTTTTGGGATTCACCTTGGCCGGAATAGCGGTGATGGGCGGCTGGGCCGAGAAAAATCCAAAGGTTGCTTTGAGCCTTCCTGTCTTGGTTTTGAGTGTGTTCATCTTCGATATGGTCTATATAACTGTAGCCAGAGTTCTGAGCGGAACGGTCAGAACTTTTAAGGAATGGATCGAATACACAGGCAAAGACCATCTTCATCATCGGCTGGCCTCTTTGGGATTTAATGAAACTCAAACGGTTCTGCTTATTTATCTCATCTCAGCCTGTTTGGGGATAAGCGGCATTAAGCTCCGGGCTGTAGAGGACTTAAGGATCTACCTTGAATTTCTTCAGTCTTTTTTCATCTTCGTCATTATTGTCATTCTGATGCTTGCCGGACGAAGGCTCAACAAAGAAGGTGAGTCTCCACCTCGTTAGATTTGTAGCCATCGTTATTATTCCCTCCAAGGCTCTATTCTATCGACTGAAGTCAAATGTTTTTCTGAATCCTTAGTTCTTCATAGAGCTTCTCTGTATCTTCAAGCATCCTTTCCCGGCTGAAACTGGAAATAATCTCTTGGCCGGCGAATCCCATTATTTCCCTCTTCCCTGGGTCTTCAATAAGGAGCTGGATGTGTTTTGCCAGCTCCAGCGGATTTTTTGGCGGGACAAGGAAACCGTTCTTGCCATGAGCGACCAAGTCAAGTATTCCTCCCACACGGCTGGCCACGATCGGCTTGCGAAGAGCCATGGCCTCGACCAGAACGCGGCCCATTCCTTCATTCAAAGAAGGAAGAACGAAGATGTCAAAGAGGGAGATGATTTTCGCCACATCGTCCCTCCAGCCAAGAAAAAGAATATTTTCTTTAAATCCCGTCTGGCAGGCCTTCTTCTCCAAGCTCGGCCTGAGCGGGCCATCGCCAACAAAGAGAAAATAGGCATCAGGATATCTGGAGACTATGAGCTTCGAAGCCTCAATCAAGAATTCAGGCCCTTTGACAGGGACCAGCCTGCCCACGGTGCCGATGATCAGAGAATTCTCAGGTATCCCCAGCTCTTTTTTAACCTTTAGTTTTTCAGCGGAAGATAATTCCTTGAACCGGCTTAGGTCTATCCCGCTGCAGATAACGGCCAGCCTGCGTTCACTGGCAATTTTGTAGGAGAGGTAATCTGCCTTTTCACCATTCGTCAGAGCCACGATTTTATCTGTCAGAGGGGAGACGAGCTTTTCGAGAAGAATGAATATCCTTGTTTTTATGAAGCCGAAGTAGCCGAAAAAGACATGGCCATGAGGAGTATAGATGGAGACCGGGATTCGAGCCAGCTTGGCCGCCAGCCTTGTCAGAAACCCTGCCTTTGAAGTATGGCTATGGACAATGTCGAATCTTTCCTTCTTTAAAATCCGATAGATCTTCAGCAAGGCGATTAGATCTTTAAAGAGGTTAATGTTGCGAACCAATTCTGGGATGAAGATATGCCTGATTCCACATTCCTCAATTTCCTTTTTCCTGTCCTGAACGGGGTCTTCGACCGGCCCGCTGATCAAAGTCACTTCATATTTTTTTCTATCCAATCCCTTGGCAGCAAGGAACGTATCTTCTGCAGCCCCTCCCTTATCCAGACGGGTGATGACCTGCAAGACTTTAAGCTTTTTCATTTTCAGCAGAGACCTCGAGAGATGGCGCAACCGTCAGCCTGCCCCAGGTTAAAAAAAACAGAAATTGGGCTATGAGAAATGCGAATATTTTTAGAATCCCAACGGCTTTTCCGACGTCATAAGGGTCTTCAGAGCTTGGCCAAGAATTTTTTATTCGGATGCGAGAAAAATCATTGCGGCTCAATTCCAGCTCAAGGGCTCTTTTTGAAAAACTAAAGATATGGAAGATCGCACTCTGATCAGGCACAACACGGCCGAGACGTATTTTCTCCAGCGTGCGCTGAATTCTATAGGCGAAGAGATGAAAAGCGGCGTTAGGCATTCTCATAAAAATAAGACCTCCGGGCTTTATAATCCTTTTTATCTTGGGGAGGGAAGCCAAAGGGTCTGGAAGCTCGTCAAAAACATTCCAGAGGGTTACGATGTCAAAATATTTTTCAGGCAAATTGGCTTCCTCAAAGTCAGCGCATTGGATAGTCAGCCCATAGGCTTGGCTACCAGTTTCAGCCAGCTCAGGGATGAGCTCCAGGCCCTGGGCATCGTAGCCATGGTTTCTGGCCAGAAATAAAAAATAGCCGATGCCGCAGCCGATATCGAGAAGCCTTGATGGCTTTCTCTTTGTCCGGTCGATTTTGGAGAGGAATTTCTCATAAAGCATTTCGCGGCTGGAGGCGACTCGAAGGGAGGGGTCGACCTCCAAGTAATATTTTTGGACTTTATTCAGATATTTTTCCTTCTCGATTCGAGGCTGAGGAAAGATCAAGCCGCATTTTCTGCACCTGAGCAGCGCATATTCGTCTCTCTTAAACAGGAGAGAAGTATCGCTCGACTTGCAAACCAGGCATTGATTTTCCATCGCTTTCTTCAGATTTTGTGTGAGATTTATTCTGTCTTTGTCAACTCCGCGAAAATGGCTTCGGTTTCTTCAATATTTTTTTCCCAACTATAATATTTCTCAGCAAACTCTCGGCATCTCTGAGACAACTTCTTATACTCATCAGGCCTTGCCTGGTAATATCGATATTTTTCGATGATGAGCTCTGCCAGCGCTTCGGGGCGAATATCCTTAAACAGAAATGAGCGGTCGAATTTGTCCAGTATCTCCTTTGTTCCTCCGACCGCAGTCCCCAAAACAGGAGTCCCGCAGGCCAGGGCTTCCACCGTGACCAGGCCAAAACCCTCAAGGCATCTTGTCGGAAGTATAAAGAAATCGGCAGCTTGATAGTAAAGCGGCAGCGCCTCTTCGGGCACAAATCCTTGAAGCTTTACGAAGTCAGACAACTTAAGTTCAAAGATCAAATTTTGAAGCTTTGTCCTCAGTTTTCCCTCGCCGCCGATGATGAGATAAATATTTTTTACAGACTCGGCGGCCTCTTTCATGGCGGAGACAAGATTCTCAAGCCCCATTCTCGGAACCAGATTGCGGACGGTGAAGAGGATGAACTTTTCTGCGGGCAGTCCCAGCCGCTGGCGCGCGGCCAGCTTGTTTTCATTGAATTGAAATTTATCCAAGTCAACACCAAGGGGAAGGACATGGATTTTCTCTGGGCTTATTCGCTGCTGTTCGATCAACTTCTCTTTAGTAAATTCGCTGGCAACGAGGATGAGGTCGCTGCGGGAAAGGCTGAAATTTTCTATCCATTTTCTAAAAGAGGAATTCAATCGATAGCTTATTCTCGGCAGGAGCTTTGCCGGTTTAGGATTTCTGGTCTCATATTCCTCAAAAGCCAGGGAATGGCAGCTGTAGACTTTTTTAATTCTCTTGCTTTTTGACGCCAGGTTTATGCCCAAGGCGGAGAAAGGCTGGTGGAAGTTGATGATATCAAAAGAATGGTCCTTTGCCAGTCTGGAGAAGAGCCTGATTGAGTTTATGATGGAGGAGAGAATGTAGGTGATGAAATTGTATATTTTTATCTCATACCTGAATTCATGAACATGATTGATGAATTCATCAGAACAGTGATGAGAGGGAAGCCTTCGGGTTAGAACCGCAACCTCATGCCCTTTCTCAGTCAAGCGTCGAGATTGTTCAGAGAGGACTCTTTCGGCACCGCCGATGATTTTTTTAATCGAGACGTCGGCCACGAAGAGTATTCTCATTTTTAGCTCTCACAAGCGGCCTTGAAGACTGAGATGAGCTTCTCGGTCATTCTCGCCGAAGCAAAAAACTTAGCTCTTTCCAGACCCTTCTCGCGCAAGCTTTCTCTGAAGCCTTTGTTTTCCAGGATGAGCTTTGCTGTTTTGGATATTTCTTCAACTTGGTAAGGGTTAAAGAACAGGGCTGCATTGCCAAGAATTTCTGGAAGCGAGGAAGCATGAGAGCTGACCACAGGACAGCCGCAGGCCATGGCTTCCAGCGGCGGGAAGCCAAAACCTTCGTAAAAAGAGGGAAAGACGAATAACTCTGCTGAGCTGTAGAGAGAAGGCAAATCTTCATCCGCTAGCTGCTCAATCGAGATTATAGATTGGAAATCGCCGGGCTTTTCCCTTTCAAATTTTAATTCTAAGCTCTTGAGCTCTCCTCCACAAAGTACCAAAGAGTATTCTCTTTTGAGAAGATCGGGCAAGTGGTGATAAGCATCGACAAGACTCTGGACGTTCTTGTGAGGTTTGAAATTTCCGACATACAGTATGTATTTTTTATGAATTCCATATTTCTTGCTTAGAGAGTCAATTCTCTTTCGATCCTGAACTCGCCTAAACTCCGGGCTTATTCTTGGATAAATGACTTCAATTTTTTCTTCAGGCAAGTTGAGCAGCGCCTTCAAATCGCTTTTTGTATGATGGGAAGAAGTTATGATTTTTTTCGCTTTTCTTGATGCCATCTTGATAAAGTTTTTTATATAAAGCCTGTTTCGAAGATGATGGCTGTAAGGTTTGACAAGAAGATAGGTCAGGTCGAAGACGGAAATTATTGATTTTGCCTTGGTCAAAAGCGGCAGTTTGTAATAGGGGGAGAAAAAGAGGTCGATATGATTTCTTTTTATCTCGTTGCTGAGCTGAATCTGGTCCCACCAGAAAGTCCATTTCTCTTTGATTACGACTTTTTTGTAGCTCTCGAAAACATGCGGGGGCGACAGGAAATTTGTCGCTTGATTGCCGAAAAGAATGAAGTCAAAGTCTTTTTCATACGCTTTTGCTTCCCTAAAGAACTCGACGAGAATCCTCCCGATGCCGGTCGTAGAACTGCTCAGTTCCCGGAAGTCCACTCCGATTTTCATTTTTTGCAGGCTCAACGGCAGAGCTCCTCGTAGATTTCCTCTATTTTTTTTGTTGCTCTCTCAGCAGAAAAGAGCTTTATCGCCCTCTCCCTTCCTTTCAAACCCATTTCCTCGGCCTTTTCCCTGTTTTCTAAAAGTTGGATGCAGGCCTGAGCGAGCATCTTTGCATTTTTTCCTGCAACCAAAACTCCGCTCACCTCGTCTTCAATCACCTCCAGAGGGCCACCCATTTTGGTGGCTACGACCGCCTTCCCGCAGGCCATGGCTTCGATGAGCGTCCTTCCAAAGGGTTCAGGCTCGGCGGATGGATTGACAACAATATGGCAGAGGTTCATCAGTTCGGGGATGTCTTTTCTGAAGCCGGTAAAGATGACCTCAGTTTTTAAGCCCTGCTCATCGGCATATTTTACCACTTCGGCTTCATAGCCTTTTTCCCCTTCTCCAACAACTAAAAATATTGTCTTCGGGAACTTGCGGTGGATGTCTCTCGCCGCTTCTAAAAAAAGTCTGTGTCCCTTCCAGGGATCAAGCCTTGAAAATATTCCCACAATTTTCCGATTCTTTTCAATCTGGAATTCATCACGGAGATATTCGACGTCCAGCCCCGGCTTGAAAAGCATGGTGTCAACGGCATTATGAATCATAACCACTTTATTTTTTCCTGCGATTCTATTGAACCTTTTCTCGACAGCCCGAGAGATGGCAATGATCTTTGTGCATAAGCTGGAAATCAACTTATCCCGCCAACCAGCAGAGGACACGACTCTGACATGCCAGACAAAAGGTATTCTCCAAAGCTTGGCTGCGAGTGCCGAGCAAAGGGTGTATCTTGTTGTGGCTGAGTTGCAATGGATGAGGGAAGGACGAGCCCTTTTGATGGCCAAGAATAACTTCTTTAAAGGAACTCGCTCGCAAGGGATGTTCTTTTCCTTAATCCTTTCCTCGAGCTCGCTTTTTTCTGGAATAAAGACCATGGGTTCAAATTTTTTTCGGTCAAGATGTTGCAGAAGAAGAAGCAGGCTCATTTGACCGCCGCCGAGGGGTTTGAGGGGAGTGTCGGTGAATAAAACCCTGGATTCGCTCAATGCTTGATAAACCTTAATAGCCTTCCCAGGTCAAACATCAAGTCCGCCAGAAACTTTATCAAAGGAAAGGCGAGAAATGTCAATAGCTGTTGGCTCCTGCTGAAATTGTAAATTTTAAAGTAGGAAGACATGAATCTATGCCGCCGAAGCTGGAAGAGATACCAGAGGAGAAAACCAGCGATGATCAGGAAAAAAATTTTGAAAATCAAAACAAGCAGGAGAAAAGGGATAATTTTCAGCAGAATGGAAGATGATATCAAATAATTGAGATGAGTGGAGTGTTTCAAGAAGAGGTCGGCATCAGCCTTGCCGCGCCTGATGTACCAGGGTATGATTCTGCCAATTCTGTTTCTTGGCTTATGATAGACGAGTGCCCCTGGGGCATAACGGAATTTTTTTTTGCCAAATTTCTTGGTGATTCTGATCGACAGCTCTGTATCTTCAGCCCCGTATCTAAGATTCTTGTCAAAGAGGCCGGCAGCTTCGAGGGCAGATCGCTTAAAGACAGTGTTAAGGGTGGCGACCTGGTCCAAGGTCATGGTTTTATTTTTTGATTGATAATGGAGTCTAAAGCCGCCTCCAGGATGGCCTAATACCCCTTCACAAAATCCGACCAGGGAAGGTTTGAGCGGAAAAACAGAGCCCATAACAGCCAGGGCATTTTTTTCCTGCGAGAGGGATGACAGCAATTTGCCGTACCAGCCTTCGCTGAGGACGATGTCGTCGTCCAAAAACAAGATAAGCTCGCCCTTTGAATTCTTGACTCCGATGTTTCTCTGGTGGCCAAAGCCTGCTTCTTCGACTGGAATTTTGATGTAGTTTATCGCCCTGCAATCCAAGTCTTCCTGATTTGTCGCCTCGACAACAACGATTTCGAAACTCTGCTTTTTTTGAATTTCCAGGAGCTGGCCGAGAATATTATTCAAGTCTCTGCGGTTATTTTTTGAGATGATGACGATGCACGTCTTCATTTTTGGCCGATGATGAGCATACTCTCATTCCAGTTTTTTTGGAAGAGGATGGAAAGAAGGAAAGCCGCATATTCGATCATCTTGAATTTTAGCCTGACAGAAGCAAAGTCCGCTCCCTTGGACACTGTCCGAAACCCTGCTCTGTTGATCATTCTCTCTAGTGTGTCTTGGGTGAAATGGAACAGATGTTGCTCTCCCCTTGGGCTGTAGAAGGGATATGGCTGGCGATGAAGCAGACGATAGATGAATCGGGAGAGGTACTTATCGAGGTTGGGAGTGGCGACAATGATGACTCCTCCCGGTTTTAACAATTTATGGGCGGCTTTGAAGACAAGGAGAGGAGCTTGGACATGCTCGATGACATGCCATAAGGTGACGACATCGAAATAGTCTTTTTCGAAATCAGAGTCTTCTATTTCTGTTAAATGGATGTTCAGTCCGTAAAGGTCTTTGGCTGCTTTCACCGCTGCTGGAGATATCTCAGTCCCAGAAATCTCAAAGTTCGATGAGCTGGCAATTTTTAGGAAAAGCCCATCTCCTGTGCCAACATCCAAAAGCCTCCCGGAGCGACAGAACTTTTTCACGACCCTCATCCTTTTTTCCCAGAGCTTAACTCTCTGCCTGAACTGCTGTTCATACCAGATTCGGTAATAGTCTTCATCATAGGCGTCGCTCAGAAATTCAGGTAAAGGATGGGTAAAGACAATTCTGCAATTTTGGCATCTCTTAAGGCTGGACTCATCCTTAAAGTAATCGAGAATATTCTTGCTCTGGCACAGAGGGCATTCGATTTCAGCGAAGTTTTTCATAGCTGGCCGAGGGGCTTTTCCGAAGCCTTGCTTAAGAAATCAACGGGAATGAAAATCTTTGAGGATGTCATGATAAAAAGCCATAATGTCTTTGCTTATTGTTTCCCACTGGTATTTTTCTTGGATAAGTTTTTTTCCTGCTTCTCCGATTTTCACTTGCTTTTGAGGATGATTCAACAAGTCAACGACATGGTGGGCAAATTCAAGGGGTGTCCTAGCCATGAGCAGGTTTTTTCCATTCTCAGCCTCTATCCCTTCTGTCGCCCTTTTGCTGGTCACCAGCGGAAGGCTGCTGGCCATGGCCTCGAGGATTTTGGTTCTTATCCCGCTGCCTGTCCTTATCGGAGCGACAAAGACGGAGGCATTCCTCAGATAGACAGAGATATCTTTGACAAAGCCTGTGACGACTATATCCGCATCCTTCTTAGCCAACTTAATCACCTTTTTGGCCGGATTCTTTCCGACTATAAAGAATTTAGCGTCTTTTATTTTCTTCTTGATCAAGGGAAAGATTCTCTTGGCAAAGTATCCAACCGTATCGATGTTCTGGAAAAAGCCCATGTCCCCGCTGAAGACAAGATTATGCTTTTTTTTCTCCAACTCAACCCGAGTCTGGGAAGTTTTTTCAGATTCTATCCCGGTGGGGACGATGTAAACCTTTTTTTCCGGATACCTTTTCAGGATATATTCTTTTGCCTCCTTGGAGACGACAAAAAAGTATTTGAAGGAGCGGTAATATCTTATATCAGAGAGATAAAACCTTGGAATTCTGCTAAGCTTTACGAGTTTTCTTGAGAAATTTTTTTCATAAAAAAACTCATACCAGCTGCCGCTCAATCCGCAGGCCCAGAGGTCGATGACCACAGGCACCTTTTTCACTTTTCTAAAATATTCTGCCATCTGAAATTTCTGGACATGGATTAGGTCAAAATCAGATAGATTGAATTCGCGAACCGCGCTTTCGAATTTTGGGAAAAAGGTGTAGGCTCTGAAGAAGATAAGATTTTTCGCCTTATCTCTGAATCTTTCTTTCCTCTCAACCAGGTGCAGGTCTTTGCACCAATTCCGGATTTCCGCTAATGGCGAGTTTTGAGCAGCCAACGATAATAAATGAATCTCGGCCCCAAGATTGGAAAGATATTTCATCATGAAGAGCATTCTCTGTGCTCCGCCGCCAGAGGAGGAGGGGATTTCAGGTGTGACAAATAGAATTTTCATCTTTACCTTTCACGTTTTATGACCTTGAAATCTTCCATATGACAGTGGAATCCTTAAAGCATAGAACGGGCTCTGTAAAAAACATCCAAAGTCTTTTTCGCCGTATCATCCCAGGAGAATTTTTTTGACTGTCGGCTGCCTTTCTCCTTCAACTTTTTTCTTAAATCCGAATCTCCCAAGACCTTCATTATCGACTGAAGGATTTCATCCTCTTTCAAGGGGTTGACCAGGACCGCGGCATCGCCCACAACCTCCGGCAAAGAAGAGACGTTGCTGGCGATGACAGGAATGCCGCAGGACATGGCTTCCAAGGGGGGCAAGCCGAAGCCTTCATGGAGCGAAATAAAGACAAACAAGTCCGCTCCCAGATAAATATCGGGCAGGTCCTCATCAGGAACATAATCAGCGATAATGATCTCTTGCTTGGAGCCAAGCCGGCGGATGGTTTCCATCAAATCCCTCGACCAGGTCCTCTGCCCACATAAGACCAGCTTATGGGGAATTTTATGAATTTTTTTGGCTTTATCGAATACTCTGACCAGTGTCTCTAGATTCTTGTGGGGACCGAGGTTCCCGACATAAAGCCAATATTCTCTATCAACCCCATATTTCCTCAAGGTGTCTTTTATTCGATGCCTTTTGTCCTGATGGAGCTCATGGAATCTTTCATCAGCAGCTAAGTGGATGGTCTCCACCCTCTCCGGGTCGATGGCTGAGAAATTCAATATATCTTTTCTTGTTGCTTCTGAGATGGAGATGATTTTATGAGAAAATTTTAAGATATTCTTCAATCTCAATTCGAAGATGGGCTGCTGCTCCTTATAGGCTGGATATTTTAACACCGTCAGGTCATAGACGACGGAGACAAAAGCACATTTTTTTATCAGCGGCAAAAAACTTGTCGGCGAGAAATAGAGGTCGATATTTTTAAAGAATTCTCGATTGAAAGGGAGGTTAACTCTCCTTTTTGTCCAAAGAGATTCCAGAATTCTGTTAGGAATCAGAACCCGGTGCAGGGAGACATTTGAAAATTGACCGAAAGAGCGGGCTGGCCAGAGATTTTCTCTGAGCGTCCTGAAAAAAAAGAGATATTGATTTTCAGAATCCTGCCTTATAAGGTGCCGCAGCAAAGAGTCAAGATAAGACCTTCCTCCTGCTCTGCCCAACAATGGCAAGGCGTCAATTCCTATCTTCATCGTTGACTGCAATCGTTTGATTAAATTATGCCGTTAATAAAGGGTAATCGTTCTAAACAAAATTTTCAATTTTTTTCAAGAGATTGATGTGATTTATAAGCATATTTTTTTCGTAGTGAAAGGCCTCGTTATAGATCAGGCTGGGTGTTGAGAAGACCGTATGGAAGGCTGAGCGGGCACGGTTCCTCGACCGAAGGTCGAGGAGAGCGAAGCCTGGAATCGAGCCGCTTTTGACTCGCTGGGGCAAAAGCGGCGTGTCTTCGAGACACACAGCCTGATCCACTTCATACCACGGATTTGCGGAAGTTTTCGTGTGATCTTTAGG
>CAZJXZ010000046.1:0-15312 GCA_964549955.1 uncultured Eubacteriales bacterium | reverse complement strand
GCCAATTCACAACTTCCTGAAAATCTTTCTTCTTCCTATAGCAATTGCTGATCAAGCTGTAACATTCCACGCTCGGGCTATCATCCATAGAGGCCAGCTTAAATTCTTCAATAGCATCATCGAGGAGGTCTTGCTCGAGAAAAGCAATTCCTAGGTTGAAGTGGCTTTCATGGTCTTTTTTATCGACGCTCTTTTTAACACCTTCTTTGAACTCGGCAACTATATCCGATAGGTCTTTCTCAAAAGTCGTTGTATTTCCCTTCTTTTGAAGCTTGAAGATAGTGCTGATTGCTTCTAGTTCCTCCTCTATTCTTGCGGCGGAATCATAATATTTCTTTCCGTCCCCTATAAATACGGCAGGACTGATCTCCACGTCTGCGAAAATGTCTGCTGCGGAAATCTTTTTCTCTTCCTCTTCTGGTGCAGGTTCAGTTTTCTTCTTGAAGAGCTTGGTCTCCTTTTTGGCGATTTTCTCTACTTTCTCAAGAATTTCATCCACTTTCACTCCCGAAGCCAAATCCTTAATGGCTGCAAGCTTCTCTACAACTCGAGCTTCATCAGGAAACTCGAACCTCAAATTCTCCAGAATCCTTCTTGCATTTCTTATCAATCCCTGCTCCAGATACAAGTCAGCCTGAGCCAAGTTCAACTCCAACATCTCCTGAGACGCTTCTTCGAACTCTGGAGGCTGTTGGGCCACCATTGTTCGCGGAGGCTCCTCCACCGCCTCCTCTTCCTCCTCCTTTGCCGCAGGTTCCTCCATTCTCATTTCCGTTCCGTGAAACGTCTCTAGACCTTTCTCTTCTTTAACTTTCTCTTCAATCTCTCCTTCAATTTCCTCACCAGGAACTTCTCTGACTTCTTTTTCCTCAACGACTGGGATCTCCTGCCGTTCTTCTTCCGCGACTGGTATCTCTGGCTCTTTGGCTTCAGCCCTCGATATCTCCGCTTCTTCTCCCATTTCCGCCGCTTCCTCTTTTTCTTTGAAGATCAATTCATCGAGCTTTTCCCTCTCGAGCGCGAGTCTTTCATCTTTAGGAGGGCCTTCAATTTTTCCTGGCTTCTCAACTCGCTCTTCCTCCTTTGTTTCCTCCCCGAGAAGGCCCATTTCTTCTTTCAGCCGGCTGTATTCATAGCCTAACTCCTCGTCTTGAGGGCAGAGCTTGACAAGCTCGGCTAAGGCAGACAAGGCTTCATTCAACATATTTTTCTTGTAATATTCCTCGCGAAGGACTCGATAAGCGAGCTCCAGATTCTCTTTTTGATGACTTAATCTATATATTGAGGATAATTTCTCGAGAGTGGGGAGGTGGACTTCCTTGGCCGAGAGAATGAGCCCTAAAAGGCCGACAACTTTGCCTGTTTTCTGCTTCTTGATCAAAATTTCAATGATCGGCTCATAAAGCTCGTAGGCATGGTCAAGATTATTATGAAAGATATCGATCTTTCCCAGCTTCACTCGTGCATCCACATCCTTTGGCCGCAGGGAGATGATCTTGGAGTATATCTCTTCAGCCTTTTCAAAATCTTGATCTTCAAAATAAATATCTCCTAAGATCCTGAGAGCTTTGATGTTATTTTCGTCTTTCTTCAGAATATTGTTGACAAGGCCAAGGGCCTCATCCTTCTTGTCTTCTCTTTTGAGCAGGTCAATGAGATTGCCCAACGTTCTCCAGTCGTCAGCTTTGATTTTTTTAGCCTGGCTAAGTATTTCATGTGCTTCTTTCAAGGCGTTGGAACGAATTTTGAATTCAGCGACTTCATTAAGCAGCTCTACGGCTTGGTCGATTGACTTTTCTTTCATGTAGAGCTCAGACAGAGCCAGCTTGACCTGAATATCCCTCTTGTCTAGTTTTAGAATTTTGTCATAAAGAGCGATGGCTTCTCTGGTACGGTTGCTTCTCCTGAGTTCCTTGCCAACTTTAAAATATTCTGCTTTTGCCTCGGAGAGATATCCTTGATTGAAATAAAGGTCAGCCAATTTCTTGCTGGCTTCAACGTTTTCTGGGTCTAACTTATTTATTCTCTTGTAAACAGCCATCGACTGGGAGAAAAGTCCTCGTTCATCGTAAAAGCCGGCAATGATGTTGAGCTCTTCAATCGCTTTGCTTTTCTGGTCCAACTTCAAATAGAGGTCGCTGATGATATTGCGGAAATTGATATCCTGGGCACTGCCAGTGATTAGCTTTCTGTATTCGCTAATGGCATCTTGGAGTTTGCCCTTTTTGGCATACTTTTCGGCAAGCTCCATAATTTTGGCTTTTTCTTTATCAGAACTCATCTCATCCACACCTAAGATTAAAACTCAGCCTGTGGAACAACGTAGGCCCTTTCTCTCTGAGTGCTTGGTAATGACCTTTTGTCCCGTAACCTTTATTTTTAGAGAGGGAATACCCTTCAAAGAATCCATCCATGTGCATCATCATTTCATCCCTGAAAACCTTGGCAACGATCGAAGCAGCGGCGATTGTAATACTCTTTTTATCACCTTTCGGAATATTTTTCTGAGGATAATTTACATTATTTAGGCCAAATCCGTCAACCAAGATAAAATCAGGGGCTATGGGTAAATTTTCGACTGCTCTTTTCATGGCATTCATCGAAGCCCAATAGATATTCTCTCGGTCAATCTCAAAATTTGTGGCAGAGCCTATTCCCACCGAAGCTGCATTGGCTAAAATGGCCTTGGCCAGCCTCGTTCTTTTTGCAGCTGATAGAAGCTTGGAATCATCTATCTCCCTAACCCATCCTATTGAACGTCCGCTTATTAATTTCTCAGATAGAATAACGGCGGCAGCAACAACCGGGCCAAAGAGTGCCCCTCTCCCCACCTCATCGACCCCGGCAATCAGCCTGTATCCTTCCCTCATCATCTTCTTCTCAATCCGAAAATCAGCCATTTCTGTCACTCTTTGCTAAGGAGGCAGGCGCAAATCTGCAGCACGAAGAGGATCAGGCTGGGTGTTGGAGAAAACCGTTTGAAGGCTGAGCGGGCATGGTTCCTCGACCGAAGGGAGAGGAGAGCGAAGCCTGAAACCGAGCAGGCTTTGCCTCGCTGGGGCAAAGCCTGCGTGTTTTCGAAACACCCAGCCTGAGCCACGACTTTCTCTATTTTTGTTCCTTGATTCTTGAAGCTTTCCCCTTGATATGACGGAGGTAATACAACTTGGCTCTTCTGACCTTAGCCTGCTTTTGGACTTCAATCTTTTTGATCATCTTGGAATGAAGGGGAAAAATTCTCTCAACTCCAACCCCAAAAGAAACCTTTCTGACGGTAAAAGTCGCTCCTAAACCAGAACCCCTTTTGGCAATGACGTTGCCATGAAAAACCTGAACCCTCTCTTTATCTCCTTCCTTGATGATGACATGAACATCGACCGCGTCTCCCACCTTAAAAGCATCTCTTCCTTTTTTTAACTGTCTTTCCTCGACTAAATCAATCAGAGTCATCTCTCTTTCCTTTCTGATTTTATCTCCTTCAGGGCTTTTTTCTCCTCTGGAGACAATTCTCGATTCTCAAGAAGATCAGGCCGCAAAAGCCATGTCTTCTCCAATGATTTTCTCTTTCTCCAAGACGAAATCTTATCATGGTCTCCTGAGAAAAGCACCTCAGGAACTTTCATTCCTCTAAAGTCTCGCGGCCTGGTGTACTGGGGAAAATCAAGCCTGCCTTCGAAAAAAGAATCATCTCTAACCGATTCTGATTTGCCCACGACATTGGGAATGAATCTGGAAACAGCGTCAACAACAACCATAGCCGCTGGCTCTCCACCAGTGAGGATATAATCTCCAATGGAGATTTCGCCGCTCACCAAGAATTGAATCACTCGTTCGTCGACTCCTTCATAGCGACCGCAGATGAGAATGAGTTGAGAATGCTGAGTCAACTCCTCTGCAAAACGAAAATCGAACCTCCTTCCCTGGGGCGAGAGAAGGTAAACAGGAGTTTTCTCAGCCTGTCTTATGCTCTCGACTGCAGCAAAAATGGGCTCCGGCTTCAAAACCATTCCCCGGCCGCCGCCGAACGGTCTGTCATCCACCTGCCTGTGCTTATCCAAGGTGAAATTTCTCAAATCATGAATATGTATTTCTATTAAGCCCCTTTCCAGAGCCTGTTTTATAATTCCACCTGAAAATAAGCTCCCAAAAATGCCGGGAAATATGGTGATTATATCAAATCTCATTCAAATCTAAAAGGCCCGGAGGAAGATCGACCACGATCTCCCTTCGCTCAAGGTTGACCTCGAGGCAGATAGGCTTAGCAAATGGAACAAGCATTTCCTTGTTTCCTTTTCGAACAACCAGAAGTTCATTATCTTTTATTGGCCAGAGGTCTTCGACGACTCCGACTTTCTCTCTGCTTTTGTTAACGACCGAACAGCCAATGATCTGGAAATAATAGAAATCTCCCTCTTCCAAGGCTCGGAGCTCCTCTTCTGGTAGAAAAATTTCCTCACCGACTAATTCGAGTGCTTGAGCGAGGGAGTTAACTTCCTTTAGCTTGAGGATGTAATCCTTTTTATAGGGTCGAAGGGCCTCGACTTGAAATTCTTGGGGAATTCCCTTTTTTTGAAGGAATACCCGTGAAAAAAAAAGGCGTCGGAGAGTGTCTGCCATAAGGCCTAAGCCTTAATTCACCCCTCCTCCCCTGACTCTTGATTATTCTTCCGATGCTGACCAAACTACCCTTTCTCAATGATTTCGAGATTAAATCTCCTTTTCAGCTTCATTCCAGCGGCGCCGAGAATAATTCTTATCGCCCGTGCTGTCCTTCCCTGTTTCCCGATAACCTTGCCTAAATCCTCCGGAGCAACCTTGAGTTCGAGGATCGTGGTCTGCTCCCCTTCTAACTGGGAAACCTGTACCTTTTCTGGACTATCAACCAGCGATTTGGCAATCAATTCAACAAGCTCTTTCACTGTAACCTCCTTTTAAGAATGTTGATTGGAAAGTTTCTCAGGCTTGGAAACTTTATGTAAAAGAGACTGAACTGTTTTAGAAGCTTGAGCTCCTCTCTTCAGCCAATAATTTGCCTTCTCAAGATCAACTTTGATCTCAGGGGGTTCTTTTAAAGGGTTATAATATCCAATGATTTCTGTGGGCCTGCTCTGCCTTGGCCTTCTCGAATCAATAACGATGATTCGATAGAAGGGCTTCTTCTTTGCTCCGATTCTTTTCATGCGTATTGAGATCATTTCTCATCCATTTTTTTGAATAGTAGAGATAATATCGAAATTTTCGTCTTAAGTCAACCATTTAGCGCTGGCTGGAAAGGGAAGAGATAATCTTCTGGAAGTGAGATTTTTTTATCATTTTTTTCATTTCAAAAAATTGCCTGAGCAACTGGTTGACCTCAGAGACTGGTCTTCCACTTCCCCTGGCAACCCTCAAGCGCCTGTTCCCCGAAATGATTTTTGGATTTTCTCTTTCTTCCATAGTCATAGAGTTGATGATGGCTTCATAATAGAGGACCTTCCGCTCATCAATCTTCATCTTGGAGATATTCTTAAAAGGCCCTGCCTGAGGCAAAAGGCTTAAGAATTGGGAAAGGCTACCCATTTTCTTCATCTGAACGAGCTGCTTTCTAAAATCATCGAGAGTGAACTCTTGCTTGCGGAGCCTTCGGGCCAGTGCCTCCGCTTCTTCTAAATCAGCCTCCCTCTCGGCCTTCTCAACCAGGCTGAGTATATCTCCCATCCCGAGTATCCTGGAAGCCATCCGCTCCGGGTAGAAGACCTCAAGCTTGTCGAATTTTTCGCCGACGCCGATAAACTTTATTGGTTTGCCCGTCACTGAGGCAATGGAAAGGGCTGCTCCTCCCCTGGCATCTCCATCAAGCTTGGTCAAGATGATGGAAGTCAGGCTAATCTTTTTGTCAAAGGTTTGAGCGCTTTTGACGGCATCCTGGCCAGTCATTGAGTCGGCGACATAGATAGTTTCTGTGGGATTGAGAGCGTCTCTCACCATCCGCAGCTCTTCCATCAGCTCATCATCCACATGAAGTCTGCCCGCGGTATCGACGATAATCGGGTCATAGCCGCGGTTCGAGGCAAACTTGACCAACTCTCTTAGAGATTCGGCGGGCAAGGACATTTGTTCTTTTGTCATCTCATAACAAGAGAGTTTGAGCATTTCAGCAATCATCTTCAACTGCTCCTGGGCAGCTGGCCTTTTCAGGTCGAAGGAGACGAGAAGCGGATTCTTCTGCAGGCTCAGAACCCACTTGGCAAGCTTCCCACAAGTCGTTGTTTTTCCAGAGCCCTGAAGCCCAACCAGCATGAATATCGAAGGGGGGCGGCTGGAGAATTTCAGCTTTTCTTGTGCCTCGCCCAAGACAAAAGCGAGCTCATCGCGGACTAACTTTATGACCTGTTGAGCAGGAGTCAGGCTTAAAAGGACTTTTTGGTCTAAAGCCTTGAGTTTAAGTCTCTCCTCCAACTCCTTGACAATACGAAAATTCACATCGGCTTCAAGCAGGGCAAGCCGAATCATTTTCAGGGCTTCAGCCATATTTTTTTCAGTGATTTTTCCTTCTCCGCGGAGAAATTTCATAATCTTCTGAAAACGGCTTGACAGTTGCTCGAACATCGTCTCCTCAGTAATTAATTGATATTCAATATGTTAAGGGAAACTTGCTTCTAAAGTCAAATTTAACGTCTTGACATTTTATAACATTGTTATTAAGGTATTACTAACTTTTTTAAACAAATTACGACTAAGGAGAAAGAGAGAAGTATTTTTATTTTGAGGAGAAAAAGATGAGCTCAAAAATAGATTATGAGGAGATTAACAAGCTCATAAAGTATATGGAAGAAAAAAACCTGTCCCACTTCGAGCTTGAAGTGGAGGGGCTCAAAGTCAAGATAAGCCGTGGAATTCCTCCGCTTGCTTCCTCAGAGACTTCTTCCTCTCCCCAACTCTCTGCGGAGCCCGAAACAAAAGAGAGCAGCCTGCCGCTCGATTCGCGGGCAGCGGAGGTCACGAACAACTTTCATTACATCACTTCTCCCATGGTCGGGACGTTTTACCGTGCTCCAGATCCTTCGTCTTCCCCTTTCGTGGAAGTTGGAGACCAGGTGAAGATAAACCAGACGCTGTGCATTATTGAGGCCATGAAATTGATGAACGAAATCGAATCCGATGTCGACGGCATTCTGACCAGCATCTATGTCGAGAACGGCAAACCTGTCGAATTTGGACAAAAATTGTTTGCAATTAAAGCTCTCCCCTGACCTTTTATCCTTATGTTTTCCAAAATTCTGATAGCTAACCGCGGCGAGATTGCCCTGCGCATCATCCGCGCCGCCCGGGAATTAGGAATAAAGACGGTCGCTGTCTACTCTGAAGCCGACAATAATTCTCTTCACGTCCTGCTTGCTGACGAAAAAATCTGCATAGGTCCGGCTAAAGCTTCCGAGAGCTACCTCAACATCCCCAATATCCTGAGCGCAGCCGAGATTACAAAAGCCGAGGCAATTCATCCTGGCTATGGATTCCTGGCCGAGAATCCGCGCTTCGCCGAGATCTGCGAGACTTCCGGGATTAGCTTTATCGGCCCGCCAGCCTCAATCATCAGACTCATGGGGGATAAGAATAGAGCGCGTCAAGAGATGGCAAAGGCCAAGCTGCCCATCATCCCTGGCAGTGATAAGGTCATGGAAGACGCAGCCGAGGCTAAAAGAATTGCCCAACAAATCGGCTATCCTGTTATCCTCAAGGCAGCAGCAGGGGGAGGAGGCAGGGGAATGAGAATCGTCCGCTCGGCCGCTGCCCTTGAAGAACAGTTTTCCATAGCCCAGAATGAGGCCAAGGCTGCCTTTGGCGACCCTTCTCTCTATCTGGAAAAATATATGCCTGGAGCCCATCACATCGAAATTCAGGTTATCGGAGATGGACGAGGAAATGTTCTCGCTCTGGGTGAGAGAGAATGCTCAATCCAGAGAAAATACCAGAAACTGCTGGAGGAGAGTCCCTCTCCTTTTATCGATGATAAATGCCGGATAAGAATGATAAAATCTGTCGAGTTGGCGGCTCAATTCACAGGCTACCAAAGCCTGGGAACCTTTGAGTTCCTGGTGGATGAGCGGAAGAAGTTCTATTTTATGGAAGCCAACACCCGCGTTCAGGTTGAACACCCGGTGACAGAGATGGTCTATTCCATCGATCTGGTCAAGGAACAAATCAAGATCGCCGCCGGGGCCAAACTCTCCTTTCCCCGCAGCCTCCAACCCAGTGGGCATGCGATTGAGTGCAGGATCAACGCCGAGGATGCGGAGAATTTCATTCCCTCTCCAGGGAAGATTGATTTTCTGGCCCTCCCAGGAGGAGAGGGCATCCGGGTCGATTCTGCCGCTTATTGCAACTGGACCATCCCTGCTGATTACGACTCTCTTCTGGCCAAGATCGTGGCCAAGGCTGCGACGCGCTTCGAGGCCATAAGAAAGATTCGGTGCGCATTAGAGATGACAACTGTCGTCGGCATAAAAACAAACATACCTCTGCAGCTAAACATCCTCGCCAACTCTGATTTCATCAGGGGGGATTACGATATCCAATTCATGGACAAATTTCTTGATCGAAAGAAGAGTCAATAAGAGCTTTCGACCTTGTTCAAATAGACTTTAACTGTGAATTCGCCGGAATTATCGCCAATGAGATTTTCGTTGATTCCCAGAAAGAGACGGCCGCTTAAAGGCATGATGATCTTGTTCTGGGCTCCAATATAAAATTTTTCTGTAATCCCGTGACGAATCTCTTCACCGCTCTTCTCATCGATTTCAACTGAAACAAGCCAGACAACCTCGCCGATCAATGCCCCTATGTTTTTGTCCAGAAAGGGCTGCTGGACGCTTTGGAGATGATAGCCGTCAGGCCCACACTCGGCTAAAGGGTTGCCCTTTTGCAGCGAAATCTGGCCGGATGCTTCAAAGCTAATTTCCTGATTTTCCCTGACATCAAGGCCGGTATCTGTCTGAGCCTCATCAGCCAAGACAACGACTTCCAGAAAAACTTCTTGTTCCTCTGATCTCTTTTCTTTCTCCGTAAAAGAATAAGATAAAGAAAGGGAAGCGACAAGCAGAGAGCTACCGATGAAAACAAAAAAACCTTTTTTATTCTTGATAAAGATCATGATATTTTTCAAATCTCCATATTTTTCTACTTCATTTAACTTAAAGAGTCAATTCACCTTAGCCCCAGCCGCAAGACCTTGACCATCTGCTGATGGATTAAACCGTTGCTGGCTAAAATTTCTGAGCTGGAAAGGCTGAGCTCCTCATTCTGAAAGCCAGAAACACGTCCTCCAGCTTCTTGAACCAGCAGCGCTCCGGCAGCCATGTCCCAGGGCTTCAGCTTTAATTCCCAAAAACCGTCAAACCTCCCGCAGGCGACATAACAGAGGTCCATGGCTGCAGAGCCACAGCGTCTCACAGCCTGAGCTCGAGTTAAAAAATTATTGAAGTGAACAATGTTATTGACCTCACTCACTCGAAGATCATAGGGAAATCCCGTGGCTAATAGCCCCCTATTCAGGTCGTCAATAGAAGAAACGCTTATCTTTCTTCCGTTGAGAAACGCCCCTTTTCCTTTGGCCGCCCAGAAAGTCTCTTCTCTCATCGGGTCGTAAACCACTCCGACAACGACTTCTCCCTTTACTTCAAGAGCAATGGAAACAGTGAAGACAGGAAACTTGTGGGCGTAGTTTGTTGTGCCATCAAGAGGGTCGATTATCCATTGAAACTCTGATCCTTTTTTCTGGCTCAAACCTTCTTCAGCCAAAAAACCATGGTCAGGAAAATTCTCTGAAAGATGCTCGAAAATCATTCTCTGGGATTGATTATCGAAATTAGTCACAAGATCAACAGTCCCCTTGAAAGAAACCTCTCTTGAAGTATCGATATTTTTTTTTAGCATTCTCCCGGCTTTTCTAGCCGCTTTGATTGCTTCTTCAAGATAAACTTTCCTTTTCATCGCCATTCAATATTATCAACTCTCTATTCCACAAGCAACTATCATCAATAAACTCAATGAGCGAAGGCTGGTGGCTGAAAAAGCCATGTGTTCTTGAACCCACCAGCCTGAGCTTCGTTTTGAGCTTTTTACCATTACGGCCTTATTATTTTACGATATCAGCTCAAAAGGACAAAATAAATGAGCAAAAAAGGCCTGTACAAAAGAAAGAAAAAGATTCTGATTATTGCTGGCGTTGTGGTCTTTATCTTGGTTATCATCTCTTTTAACCTCAGATCACATAGAGAAAATTCGATGAAAGTCACGGTTGAAAAGGTCAAGAAACAAAACATAGCCTCGATCATCTCTGCCTCTGGAGAGGTAAAGCCTAAAAAAAATGTGAACATCAGCGCCCAAATCCCAGGAAGAATTATCAAGATAGGTGTCGAAGAAGGGCAAAGAGTCAATGCTGGAGATTTCCTGTTGAAGCTTGATTCATCTCAATATGAAGCCAACGCCGAGCGCGACCGGGCTCTCATCCGCCCCTATAAGGCTGAGCTCATCAAGGCTGATGCTGCCTTTAAAAAAGACGAAAGCTTCTATCAAAGGCAGCAGCTCTTTGATGAAAAGCTAATTTCCTAAAAGCAGCTGGAGACAGCCAAAGCTCAGTATGAGATTTCCAAAGCGACCTATCAATCCATCCAGTATCAGATCCAACAAGCTGAGGCTCCTCTTCAGAGCACTCTGGATAATCTAAACAAAACGGGTTAAGAAATCATCAGTCTTTTCCGCAAGATCCACGCTCAGGGAAACACGATTATCATTGTCACTCATGACAGGGACATCGCCCAGCATGCTCAGCGCATCATTAATATAAAAGACGGAAAGATCGTCAAGGAAGAAAGAAAAGATTTTTAAAGCCTCTTCAGCCTCGAAAAAAATATCTTCAGCAGAGCAGTTTAACAAACCAAAGCCAATCAATAAAACTACCTCGCTCGTTCTTTGAAATTTGACAGAATACTCCTTCATATATAAATTATTTATTTAAAGATGGCTTTAGGAAAAAATCTCCTCGGATGCTGGGCGGAGATGAAGAAATAGGGAAATGGAACTGAAAAGAAAGCAGATTCTGGCTCTTTTAATCCTTATAACTCTCCTTGTCATTTTCCTTCTGATAAAAATTGGAATCTAAAGAAAAAAACCTGGTGATCGTCTTGGGCCCGACCTGTGTGGGGAAGAGCTCTACAGCCATCAAACTGGCAGGGGAAATAGGAGGCGAAATCATTAACTGCGATTCAATGCAGGTCTACAAAGGTTTTGACCTCGGCACGGACAAGACTCCTCTTGAAAAAAGAGAAGGCATTCCTCATCACCTTCTTGACGTGGCAAGTCCTTCAATCCAGTTCACGGCTGCGGACTTCTGCCGTCTGGCTCTGGAGGCAGCTGCCTCCATCATCAACAGGAATAAAGTTCCTTTCATTGTCGGCGGAACAGGGCTCTATCTGAAGGCTCTCCTCGACGGTCTCTTCCCTGAAGGAAAACGCAGCCCGGCGCTTCGTCGAAAGCTGGAGAGAGAGGCTGAGGAGAGAGGCCTGGAAAGCTTGAGAGAGAGACTCATGATCGTTGACCCTGTCTACTGCAAGAAAATCGGAAAGAACGATAGAGCGAGGATCATTCGGGCCTTAGAAGTCTTTGACTCAACACAAAAGCCGCTCTCCAGTCACTTCTTGAACACCAGGTCTTTTGTTGAAGATTTCAATATAATCAAAATTGGGTTAAAATTAGAAAGAAACGAGCTCTACCGGAGGATAGAAGAGAGAGTCGATAAGATGTTCACTCGAGGTATCGTCCAGGAAGTGCAAAACCTCCTCGGAAGTGGTGTCCAAGAAAATTCTCCTCCTTTCCGAGCCCTTGGCTATAAACATGTCCTAAGAGTCTTGAAAAGAGAAATAACCCTCGAAGAGGCCATGGCTTTGACCAAAAGGGATACCCGCCATTATGCCAAAAGACAGATGACCTGGTTTCGGAAAATGAAAGGAATCAAATGGTTTTCGCCGGATAACTACCCTTCAATCCTTAAATACGCTAAGAAAAATTTAAAATAAAAAATGGAAAGCGCCATCCTCGTCCTTCTTGCTACCAACAATAAAGAAAAACTAGAAGCGGAAGAAATGATGGAAGAGCTCAAAGACCTGGCCCATGCGGCTGGAGCTCAAGTCGTAGCCAAGATATTTCAATTTAAGCCGGAGATCAATCCGAAATTCCTTATCGGCGAGGGAAAAGTCTCGGAAATTATCAGCCTAAAGGAGGAAGTCAAGGCTAACCTCATCATCTTTGACCACAACCTCAGCCCTGTCCAGCAGCGGAGCCTGGAAGAGACGATCCAGGCGAAAGTCATCGATAGAAACCAGCTCATCCTCGATATTTTCGCTCAACGGGCCCGCAGCAAAGAGGGGAAGCTTCAGGTCGAGCTTGCTCAGCTCAATTATCTCCTCCCTCGCCTTACCGGAAAAGGCCATGCCCTCTCTCAGCTAGGCGGAGGAATTGGTACCCGTGGGCCGGGAGAGAAGAAGCTCGAGGAAGACAGACGAAGAATCAGGGATAGAATCTCCAGGATAAAAAGGGAAATTCTTGGTATTCAAAAAAGACGGGCCTACCAAAGAACAAGCAGGAAAAAGATTCCCACTCCCTCAGTCTCCCTGGTGGGATACACCAATGCCGGAAAGACGACGCTCTTCAATGCACTCTCTCGGGAAAAGATGTTCACCTCGCCCCAGCCTTTTGCCACTCTGGACCCGACTCTGCGCCGAGTCAGCTTCTCTGATGGTCTTTACTTTTTCTTGAGTGATACGGTGGGCTTTATCAAAAAAATTCCAGTGGAGTTGATAACATCCTTCAAAGCCACATTGGAAGAATTGAGAGAGGCCGACTGCATTCTTCATATTATCGACATCTCCTCCTCCAACTACGAAAGCCAGATTGAAGCTGTAGAAACAACCTTGGAGGAGATAGGCGTTTGCGATGTGCCGACTGTTAAAGTTTTCAATAAAATCGACCTCTTGCCTGAAAAAGAAGAGCTTCTGGAGAAGAACAGCTCGTCTAATGGACATTTCGTCTATGTCTCGGCGAAAACAGGGGATGGAATCCTAAGCCTGAAGAACCTGTTGCGAACTATTCTCTTTAAGAACTTGGAATTATTTTATCTGCGTATCCCCCAGGCAAAAAAAGAACTGGTTAACTCTTTTTCGAAATGGACTATTGTCTTAAAGAGAAGAGATGACGGCGATTATATCGAAATCGAAATTGCCGCTGATCCACGTTCGGTCATCAACTATCTTCCTTATATAAAAAGAGGAGAAAAAAATTAATGAAAAAAGCATTCAAGACAATATTCCTTTTTATTCTATTCTGGTCCTGCGCGACCCAGAAGATGCCTCCCCCTAATCTCTACCTTGGAAATCTCCCGGCTTCTTTGGTGGCCGAATTCTCTCTTGAGGATAGAATCCTTACTGAGGACGCTTGGACCGATTTGAGAAAAGGCAGAGCCAAAGCAGCCGAAAAGATATTCTCTAAATTGGGAGACCAAAATCCTGTTTATCACCTCGGCTTGGGCTACGCCGCTTTCCTTCTCAACAAAATGAAGGAGTCTGAAGAATTCTTTAAGATTGCCCTGAGAAGCTATCCGGATATGGCTCTCATCCATTCCGGTCTGGCTCAAATTTACCAGAAAAGCGGACGAGAGGATGAAGCTTTCACCGAATTCAGGGAAATCCTAAAAAGAGAAGCGGATAATGTCTGGGCTAAGCAGGAGTATGAGACCTTAAAAAATAAAAAAACTGAACAAGCTCTGAATGATGCCAGAAACGCTCTTGCTCAGGGGGATACAGAAAAGGGAAAACAAGCCTTCCTCAAGGCTCTCCATTACTCTCCCCAATCTCAAGAAGCCAACCTTCAGCTTGCTGAGGTCTACAAGAAGGAAAGAAAATTCCAAAACGCCCTGGTCCACCTCAGGACTGCGAGCTCCAATGAACCAGAAAACAGAGAAATATTAGAAAATTATGCTGATACTCTCTACCAAGCGGAACGCTACACAAGGAGCCTCGAAATCTACGAGAAATTAAGAGCGCTTGAGCCAGAGAACAAAGAAGTCTTGGACCGGATCGAAAAGCTTAAAAACATATTGGGCATTGTTGAACTTCCGAGCCAGTATAATTCGATCGCTTACTCAGAGGCCGTGACACGGGAGGAGATGGCAGCTCTCCTCTCGATCAAGTTCAAAGGGATTATGGATGAGGTGGCGAAGACTCCTCCGATTATCATCGATATCACCACCTCCTGGGCATCAAAATTTATCCTGCAAATGACCTCCTTGGGCATTCTCGATATTTACCCCAATCACACTTTTCAGCCAAAGAAAACCATAAGCCGTGCTGAAATGGCTGAAATTCTCGTTAGTCTCATTGAATACCTGGAAAAGAAAGGCTTCAAGTTTATTCAGCAAATCCAGCCGAACAAAATCAAAATTCAAGATGTCTCACCTGAAAACTATTACTATAAGCCGATTGTTCAGATTATCTCCTATGATATTATGAGCCTTTCTTTCCAGCAAGAATTCAATCCTGACTTTCCTGTTCCTGGACAGGAGGCGATAAAGCTCTTGGACATTATCCTGAGCCTGGTAAAATAAATCTCTTTCTGCGTTCATCAATCATCAAAAAGGCCTGGCCGATGAGGAAAGGAGAAAAGAGGATCTTGCTCGCCCTGCCCAACATTATCACTCTCTTTCGGATATTTCTCATCCCTGTCCTGGTGATGATGATGCTCTGGAAGAAGACTCCCGAGGCATTTGCCGTTTTGCTCCTGGCTGGTTTCACTGACGTTCTCGACGGCTTCGCTGCCAGAGCCTTGAAGCTAAGGTCTAAAGTGGGTGCCCTGCTCGACCCTGCTGCAGATAAATTGCTCATAACCGCATCCTTTATTCTGCTCACCGTTCCCCGTCTTAACTCTCCCAATGTCATCCCCCTCTGGCTGACAATGATCGTCATCGGCAGGGATTTGCTCATAGCCTCTGGCGCTCTTCTCCTTTTCAAGTTGCGCGGCCAAAAAACATTTCCGCCATCAATCTCTGGAAAAGCAAGCACTGTCTGTCAGATTATGGTTGTCCTTCTCGTTCTTCTCTTCAACCTTTCCAAAACTTCGCCCTTCTTTCTCAACTGGCTTTATTTCCTTACCTTGGCACTCGCCATTCTCTCCATACTCCAGTATTCCAAGTTTGGCCTGAGAATAATGCATCGCTCCGGCTAAGCGTATCGAAAACACGCAGCTTTTGCCCCAGCGAGGCAAAAGCTGCTCGGTTTCAGGCTT
>CAZJXZ010000045.1:0-15523 GCA_964549955.1 uncultured Eubacteriales bacterium | reverse complement strand
AGGTCTTCGCCTTCGAGCTCTTTTCTGGTCCTCAGCATCACCAGCTTGCCCTTCAACATGAAAGCGACTCTGTCGGCGATGAGCTTTGCCCGGAAGATGTCATGGCTGGACATGAAAATCGACTTTCCTTTGTCGCGAAGCTCTAAAAGCAGCTTAAGGAATTCCTGCCCCGACTTCGGGTCAAGCCCGGCTGTCGGCTCGTCAAGGATGATGTTCGGCGCATCTTTGACCATGGCGATGGCAATGCCCAGCTTCTGCCGCATTCCTTTCGAATACTTTTTTGTCCGCATGTTGTACGCTTCCTCCTGCAACCCAACCCGATTGAGAACCTGGGCATAATCAGCCTTGGTCAGATTCCGCTTTCCGCCGAGCTTGGCAAAATAGTTGATATTCTGGAAAGCGGTGAAATTATCGTAGAGCATCACATTTTCAGAGACAAAAGAGATATAATCCTTTGACTTCAAGGGTTCTTTAACCACATCCACACCCTCAATCAGGGCAGTGCCTTCAGTTGGAGGAATGAATCCAAGGAAAATATTGATTGCTGTTGTTTTCCCCGCACCGTTTGCCCCGAACATACAGAATATCTCTCCGGGCTCGACTTTAAAATTCAGATGGTCGACGGCTAAAAGCCCGTCTTCATATCTTTTTGTAAGGTCTTTTGCTTCTAACATCATAACCTCTCATTCATTTTTTCATATTTTTGATTTCCAGAATTCATAGTCCCTCAGCGCACATCGTACCTGAGAAAGGATACGTAAGAGCCGATAAAAAAGAGAATGATCAGGAAAACCATCAGAGCCAGGTCGGGAAGAATTCTGACCACAGATTCGCTCAGCCTTTCAGGCTTAAACTCGAACTGAGGCATATCACTCAACTCAGGCTTTGGCTGCTCGCCCTCTCCCAGATTGAGAGTCCGCATCATTTTGGCATTGATCCATTTGGTGAATATCGGCTTGTATGTTTTTATGGAATTGAGGAACCGATCGTGCTCGCTTATGCCTGTCCGGGCAAGGCTCATGCAGCTGAACATCAAGGCTGAAGAAGGAGAAATTCGCGAAAGGTTCACGGCAAGCCCTTGTTGAACTCGCATCTTGGTCTGATAATCACGCTCAATGGCAGCGTTCTTTTCATCGATTTTTGCCGTCAGTCTTTGCTGTATGTCCTCTGCCCATTTTCTTATTTCTTCGTTCCACTTGGCGATTTCTTCCTGTTTTTCTGGCCTAGGGTGTTCTCTAAAAAATTTTTGTTGTTCTACGAACGATTCCTTTTGAATCTCCTGGAGGTAAGCATCCTTTTGAGCCGTGACCTCATGGACAGAAGGAATGGGATTAATTCGGGCAGCAACGATAACAGCCGCCTTGGGGATTATGGTCACAAAAGTCACCCAGATGAAAAGCAGGAGCAAGAAACTTGTGGAAGACCTGGATGTTCTGGTGGAAACGAATAATCCGAGCGTAAAGAAGACAGATAGGTAGATAAGAAACATGACACAAATCAATCCAATTCTGCCCCAGTCATCGCCGGAGAGAGAGACGTTGGGATAAATCAACAAGATTAAAAGGCTGAGCACCAGGGGAATGACCAGAGGAATCAGGAGGCTGATGAAGCCGCCGATGGCCTTTCCCAGGATCAACCTGTCTCTTGGAACCCGGTTAGAGAGGGTGAGCTTCAATGTCCCTCTCTCCTTTTCACCGACTATGGCATCGTAGGTGAAAAGGATGGCAAATAAGCTCAGCACAATTTTCACAATGAAGCTCAGGTCAAGGGCACCAAATACGGCGAAGACAGGGTTGCTGCTGTATTTGGAATCAACCAGGCTTGGGTCAAAAGCGACGTTTACAGTGGCAACGCGTCCGACAGCTTCCTGGACGCCGCTGACGACCGTGCTCAAAACTACGGGCCTCTTATTAATCTTCGTCCCGGTCGTGGCAAGGGTAATGTAGTTGGGCTGACTCTCGAGGTTCTTCTTGTTGAGGGCAATGGCTGCGCTGTACTCTTTCTGCTCCGCCAAATAGCTGTTTATTCCTATATAGACGGAAAGCAGAATCAGAATGGTGCAGAGCAGAAAGGTAAAGATGAACCTGGGACTCATGATCGTGTCCTGAATTTCTTTGGCGATGATATCTCGTAGCATTTCTTACTCCTATTCTTAGCCTTAATCGGCATTATACGTTATTTTCCTCTTTATTTGAAATGTTTTAATAAAAAAGCAGAGATAGAAATATGGGCGGGAAGATATAGGGATACAGTACTTACGAATTAGGTTAAGTAAGGGATCCTCTAATTCTCGAATTAAGTAATGTGTCCCTTAAATTCTATGCATTTTACTTTTGAAAAAAATCCGGATATAAATAATTCATCCTCCGCTCTTCCAATAAGATGATTTCAAGCGGAAATATCGAGGATAAAAGAGTTTAAAAAGGGAGGAGTCATGAGAAAAATTATCGTTCGTTCATTGATTTTAATTTCTTGCATGGCTTTGGCTTCAATTCCAATCAGCGGCAGAGCAGCGGGGCTAAAAAATGGGATGAATAATCCTGTTTTAGGCTTGCAGAAAGAGAGCGCGGCTCGATCGCCGTGGCTGGTCGGCTTTAACAAAGAAATTTTCGGCGAGACAATCATTTACCACTCTCCCCAGCCGGATGTTAACTCAGCGCTTCTGGTGAGGTCCTTGAACAAAGAGCAGTATATCGAGTGGGAAACCGGACCTCTGCCCGAAGATTATCCGAAAGATTTTGTCACTTTTATCTGGCTGGCTGGAATCGATGTCAACCCGGACAGCCATAAATTTGAGCTCTATCTCAACAATGAAAAGTGGTTTAGCTTTTCCAATCCGAAAGACGCCTCGCAGAAAATCATGAAAATCAGCGGCAAGGACGGCTCAGAGCTCGATTTTCGAGTGACTCTGGTCGATAAATACGGTGACTTCATGGGGTATGTCTTTTTAAAGGTTCCAAAAAATAAATTCTCGGCTGACAAACCCCTGCTCGTCCGGGTTGTGGGAGAGAGCGCTGGAAGCAGAGCCTGGTACATGACCTTCAAACACAGGGTCGAGCCCAAAATTGCCTTTTTCAGCGAGCAGGCCATTCTCCGCAAGGCTGATAAGCCCCAGCAATCATTAAGAGCAGAAATCGTTCATCTTGGAGAGCCGGCAAAAGTGGTGATCAAGGCCGAGGATATCAAGACAGAATCAAAGATTGACTTTGGCTTTAACCTCATCCGTTTCTCTGTGCCTGCGGTCAAAGTCGATAAAGAGCTGGCCGTAGAAATTCAGATAGGAAATGAGCAGCCCAAAAAGCAAACCATACTCCTTCATCCTGTTAAGAAGAAGGAAATCTATGTCCTCCATCATTCCCATGTCGATATCGGATACACCCATGTCCAGACCGAGGTGGAAAAGATGCAGTGGAAGAACCTGGAGCAGGCGGTCGAGCTCGCAGGAGCAAGCCAAGGATATCCTGAGGGAGCTCGGTTCAAGTGGAACACCGAAGTTCTGTGGGCTCTGGACGGATACATGCAAAGCGCCTCTGAGGAGAATCGGGCGAAAATGATAAACGCTGTCCGCCAGGGCTGGATCGGGCTTGATGGCTTGTATGCCAACGAGCTGACAGCCCTCTGCCGGCCCGAGGAGTTGATGCGCTTGCTCGAAAATGCCAGAGAAGCTTCGGAGACGTTCGGAGTTAGAGTCGAGGCAGCGATGATCAGCGACATCCCGGGATACAGCTGGGGCCTAATTCCTGTCCTGGCTCAAAGCGGAATCAGGTACTTATCCATCGGGCCGAATTCCGGGCATCGCATCGGTCACACGCTCTCTCAGTGGGCAGACCGCCCCTTCTATTGGGTTTCTCCATCAGGCCAGGAAAAAGTCTTGTGCTGGGTTCACGGCAAGGGCTATTCCTGGTTTCATACCGGGCTCGGCTACGCCGACTTGAAAGCCAGGCTGAATGAAAAGCCGATCTCCGAGTATCTCTCCCAACTGGAGGCTTCAAATTATCCCTACGACATTGTCTGCTTTCGCTACAACATCGGCTCCGATAACGGCCCGCCGGACACAGAGCTGGCGAATATCGTTAAGAGCTGGAATGAAAAATACATCTCACCCAGGCTGATCATCGCCACCACGGCCGAGATGTTCCGTGCTTTCGAGCAAAAATATAAAGATTCTCTTCCTGTGGTCAGGGGAGATTTCACCGGCTACTGGGAAGATGGCGCTGCTTCATCAGCCCTGGAGACAGCTTTAGCCAGGCAAGCGGCAGAAAGGCTTATCCAGGCCGAGGCCTTATGGGCGATGAAAAATCCTCAGTCCTTTCCTGCGCTTGCCTTCTCTGAAGCCTGGCGCAATATTCTTCTTTATGACGAGCATACCTGGGGTTCCTGGAACAGCATCAGCGAGCCTGAATCCGATTTCACTCGACAGCAATGGAAGATAAAGCAATCGTTCGCCCTTGATGCAGAGAGGCAATCGAAAGAGCTGCTCGAGGCAGCGCTGAATGGGCAGAAAAAAGCGGCAGATAAAATTGAAGCGATTGATGTCTATAACACAAATTCCTGGCATAGGACAGATGTCGTCTTCATACCAGCAGAGAGGCATCTGGCTGGAGAGCTGATCAAGGATGAAGACGGCAATCCAATTCCTTGCCAGCTGCTTTCTACAGGAGAGCTGGCTGTCTTGGTCAAAGATGTGCCGGCTCTTGGCGCAAAGCGCCTCTTAATCGAGAATAGACCTGTTTATATGGCCGGAAAGGCAAAGGCTCTGGGAACAATCCTTGATAACGGCTTGATTAAGGTGAAAATTGATGAGACGACAGGCGCAATCTCAAGCTTTGAAGCAGAAGGAATCAGTGAGAACCTTGTGAACCAAGCCAACGACATCGGGTTGAACGATTACTTTTATGTCTCAGGCCGGAATCCCTCTAGCCGCCAAAGAAACGGGAAGGTGAAGATTGAAGTCAAAGAAAAAGGACCTCTTGTGGCATCATTCTTGGTTCAGTCGGAAGCGCCGGGCTGCAACTCATTAAAGCGGGAAATCAGGGTCATCGATGGACTGAGACGCCTGGATATCATCGACATCATCGACAAGAAAAATATATACGAGCAGGAAGCTGTCCATCTTGCCTTTCCTTTCAATGTTCCTGAGGGCCAGATGCAAATGGATTTGGCCTGGGGAAACTTCCGGCCTGAATATGACCAGCTGGCAGGCTCATGCAAGAATTATTTCACGATTCAACATTGGGTCGATATCTCGAATCAAAGGTATGGAGTGACATGGGCGACTATTGACGCTCCTCTGGTTGAGGTCGGTGATATTACCGCTGACCCAGTTGTTGTCGGCTGGAAAAAGAAGGTCGAGCCCTCGCAGACAATTTATTCCTATCTTATGAACAATTACTGGGAGACAAACTACAAAGCATCTCAGGAAGGTCCAACAGTTTTCATCTATTCAATCCTTCCTCACGGGCTTTTCAACCCTGCTGCCGCCGAACGCTTCGGCATCGAATGTAGCCAGCCGCTGGTCGTAGCTAATGCTGATTTGAAAAATCCGCGGCTTAAATCATTTCTGAAAATCGAACAGACAGGAGTCATCGTCACTTCTTTAAAGCCGAGCAAGGATGGCAAGGCAATCATTATCAGGCTTTTCAATGCCAGCGGCAGCCCGGAGCAGGTCAAAATCCTGTGGGCGAACAAACAGCCTCAAAATATCTTCATCAGCAGCCCTTTTGAAGACCGTGCTGAAAAGATTAAAGAAACAGTCTTTATCCCTGCATACGGAATCATCACCCTCTTTGCTGAAGATTTCAAATAGAAAGCGAATTTTTAAAAAAAAGGGGACTTTGCCCTTTTAACCTGGCTTGCGCTTGATGACGACCAAGGTGATGTCATCGGATTGGGGAATATTGGCTGTATGCTCAGAAATAGCCTGAAGGATTGCCGACTGGATCTCAAAAATCATAAACCAAGCCTTCCAGGCCATTTAGCTTTTTCCATTGTGAAAATATATATTACCAAGAAATTGAAAATCTATTAATCGTAAAAAGCATTCTTTTCTATGTTTGACCTGAATTCCTGGCTGTGGTATATGAAACTCCACAATTTGGACTAACAAAAATCGGATATCAGGAGAATGATAAAATGAGGATAATCGATTTAACAGAAGACCATAAAAAGACTTATTTTCTCTGCCTTGAGGACTGGTCAGAGGAAATTAAAGAAGCAGGAAATCATAAAGAGGTCTGGTACAACAAAATGAAGGATAAGGGCCTTGGCGTTAAACTGGCTGTAGATGACCATGGCCAAGTTGGAGGAATGATACAGTACTTGCCCGTTGAGCAGTCATTCATAGAAGGTGATGATCTATATTTTATTCACTGCATTTGGGTTCACGGCTATAAAAAAGGAAGAGGCAATTTCCAGAAGAAAGGAATGGGCAAGGCCTTGCTCCAAGCAGCAGAAGAGGATGCGAAATCAAAGGGGGCTAAAGGCATAGCGGCCTGGGGAATTTCTCTTCCATTCTGGATGAAAGCCTCCTGGTTTAAAAAACATGGCTATAAAAAGGTTGATAAGGATGGAATGTCGGTGCTCCTCTGGAAACCATTTACCACTGATGCCACTCCTCCGAAATGGATTAAACAGAGGAAAAAACCAGAACTGGTTCCAGGCAAAGTCGCGGTGACTGCCTTTATCAATGGCTGGTGCCCGGCACAGAACATGGTCTTCGAGAGGGCAAAGAGGGCAGCTTCAAAGTTTGGGGATAAGGTTGTTTTTCAGGAGGTAAAGACGTTTGAGCGAGATGTATTTCTTGAATGGGGAATTGTCGACAGCTTGTTTATCGACCGCAAAAGCGTCAGAACTGGACCCCCTCCCTCCTACGCAAAAATCAAAAATAAGATCGCAAAGCGTGTAAAAAAATTAAAAGGATAATTCTTTTTCTTGACTAAGGCAAAAGGCAAAAGTAAAATTGCCGAAGGCAAAGCAAGATGGAGCTGAGGATAATCGTCATCTTAGCCGTTATGATCATCGCCTATGCCTTAGCCAAGTGGAAGAAGCTCTCGGTTGAATTAAGTATGTTCTCAGCCGCTGCTGCCGGCGGCATAGCCGGCGCATTTGCCGGAACTCCTCCAATAACACAGCTTCCACGCCATCTCATCGAAGGAGCTTTTCCTTACCTGGATATTATTCTGGTCTTTACCACTGCCACAATTTTCATGGCTATTATCAGCGCATCTGGCGGCGTGAATTATGCTGTCAGAGGCATCATAAGATACTTTCACAATAAGCGGATTATTGCCCTGATTCTGTTGATGGTCATCGTCCTCATCCCAGGCGCCTTCACCGGAGCAGGAAGCGTTTCCTTGCTGGTCGTCGGAGCTCCGGTTGCGCTGGCGCTCAGCTATTTGGGTATACCGAAGAAGAGAGTGGCTGCCATACTCTTTATCATCGCCGGCTTAAGCGCTGCTGCGCCGCCGGTCAACATCTGGGCCATGATTCTCTGCGCAGGAACAGCCATCCCCTATGTCGGCTTTATGCTTCCTCTCGGTGTCCCAGTTCTCATCCTCGGCACCTTTACCGTGCTTGTTCTGGGATGGAAAAGAGAAGGAACGATAGACTTGGAGAAAGCTCTCAAGGATATGCCTGAGGTTCCGGCAAAGATGAGCTGGTGGAGAGTTTTTCTTCCTTTCCTTGTCTTTTTTGGGCTGGTCATTGCTTCCAGGATCTGGCCTTTCACCATTCCAATATTAGGCTTGCCTCTTGAATTCGTTGCTGCTGCCCTGACTGCATTGGTATTAAGCCCAAAGAGAATCAATATCCTAACCTTGTCAAGGGACACGGTGAAGAGGCTGTTGCCTCTGCTGGCAACCATTGTCGTTGTCGGCATGCTCCAGCAGATAATGACTGCAACTGGAGTCCGAGGTCTTCTATCTTTCACCGTTATCAGTATAAACCTTACTTTACTCTATATCCTTCTGGCAATCATTATGCCTGTTTCTGAAGGCGTTTTAACCTACGGCGCAGCCGCGATCTTCGGCATTCCTCTCATCTGGTTTTTTCAATCCATCGGCCTGGAAGAAACGATATGCATTGCCGCTTTGAGTCTGCTCTGGCCTTTGGGGGATGGACTGCCGCCAACAGCTCTTATCGGCCGCCTGAGTGTGATGGTTTCAGAATACAAAGGCTCCTACTGGGAATTCTTGAAGAGCACCTGGCTGCCCTGGTTTGTCATTACCGTTGTCGCGGTACTAATGGTTGTCTACAGTGCGAGCCTGGATTTTCTTATGCGTTGGAGCATTTAGCGGAGGTGGGGAATGCTTATTATGATTGTTTATTATTTGATCAGCGCTTATATCCTGGCCATGTTGATTTGGAACTTCATCAAAGAAAAAAAGAGCTGGGATGACATGCTGCTCTATCTGCTGGTCATGATTCCCCTTGTCCTCAGGCTTCTGAGAATAAAATAATAAAGAGAAATAAAATGTCAGGACAATGGAAAGTTAAGTTGATACTTCTTGTTTTTATTGGCGCCATTAGTGCCGTTGCTGGTGTGCAGCTTTACAGCCATCGTCACTATATGATGCCTATCGTTGCCGGGCCTGGGGTGACAAAAGTCATAAAGCTGAGCGATTTTGGTAAAGGCTTGAAAGGGACAATGGCCGATACAGATGTATTTTTCTTGGAAGGGAAAGAGCCAGGGGGAAAAGTCCTGATCATGGCCAGCACTCATGCCAATGAGCCGGCTGGATTGCTAACAGCTCTTATCTTTATCGAAAACGCGGTCATCGAGAAGGGAGCGCTGATCATCATTCCCTTTATCGATAACAGCGCAGGGCGCTACACCCGGCCTGGAGACGGTTACCCTCTTTACTACGAGATAAAGACAGAATGGGGCAGCAAGAAATTCAGGATGGGGAATCGCGAAGCCTCACCCCTGGACCAGTGGCCAGACCCAGATGTCTATGTCCATTATCCGGATAAGCAGCTCCTCTCCTTCCTCGACGTCAGGAACATAAACAGGACATGGCCTGGCCGTCCCAACGGTCCTCTCATGGAGAAGGTTTGCTTTGCCGCGATGGAGATTATGAGAAAAGAGAAAGTGGATATCGCTATAGACCTTCATGGAGCAGAGACCATGTTTCCAGTGACGAATTGCATCGTCGCTCCTGAGAAATCGACGAGAATAGCGACTCTAACTTCGCTGACAGTGAAGGCAAGGGAAGGATTCGATAGCCATGTCGAGCCATCGCCAAGAGGATTCCGCGGGCTCTCCCACCGCGAGATAGGAGATTATTCAGATACAATGCCTTTCCTCCTTGAAGCACCCATCCCCTTCCTTGACCAGCCGACCGGCCCCAAAACTGTGAAACTCCTTATGGATGGAAAGGACCCATTCTTGCTAAGCCTCTCCAAGAAGAAGAAACTCTTTGTCCCTTATGATGAGAGCGGCTGGCCGATGGAAAAGCGCGTTGGCCAGCATTGTTCCGTGACGCTGGAAATCATTAGGCAGTATTCGAAAAAATCCCCGGAGAGAACCATCGAAATCCAGAACGTGCCTCGCTATGCTGAGCTTGTGAAGAACGGAGTCGGCCACTATTACCACGACCCGGCCAAAGCGCCCAAGGCCAGCCTTTATTACGATTGAACGGAAATATGAGGAGCGGCAAGAACCTCGATAAACGCGCTGAATGCTTTTATATCGTCATTGCGAGTCAAACAAAGCAATCTTTTTTACTTATGAGATTGCTTCGTCGCTCTGCTCCTCGCAATGACATTTTATTTAACAGTTTTCTGTTAATACAAGCTGGTTGAATAAAAATGTCATGATGAGCAGCCTCTCTTAAGCTTATAATTTATTGAAAAAATTCATGGCTTCTCACAGCTTGAAAAAAGAATGAATAAGGAGATAGAAAATTGAATTTGAAAAAAATATTTTCAATTATTCTCGTTTCTTTTCTGGCATTTCTTGGCCTCCTTGTCTTTCTCAGAGCCAGGAATCAAAAAATCGATTCGACACCGTGGGAATTCCAGGAAAGGGGCTGCACGGTGATCATGGTCGGAAAGAAGGTTTCAGCCGACGGCTCAACGATGGCTACCCACACCGCAGACTGCGGAGTATGCGACTGGACGTGGCGGCACGTACCGGCCGCAGACCACGAGCCCGGAGCAATGCGCAAGATCTACCGCATCTCGCAAATCAGAACCTGGCCGCCCGAGCAGGGTTTGAAATGGGATTTGATCAAGAATGACTTCTCCGGTGTCGAGATTCCTGAAGTGCCTCACACCTATGCCTATTTTCACGGAGTTTTCGGCTATATGAATGAGCATCAGCTGGCCATGGGAGAGTCGACAATAGGCTGCCAGCGCAAGATGAGGAACCCGACGCCCTCGGCTATTTTTGACATAACCACTTTAACCATGATTGCCATGGAAAGGTGCAAAACGGCAAGAGAGGCGATCAAGCTCATGGGCTCGCTGGCTGAAAAATACGGCTACGGCTACCATGACGGCGGCGAGATGCTGGCAGTGGCTGACCCGGATGAGGTCTGGGTTTTTGAGATCATGCCGGCTGGTCCGCTCTGGACGCCGCAGAGTGAGAAGCCGGGAACTGTCTGGTGCGCCCAAAGAGTCCCTGATGATGAAGTCAGCGTCTGCCCCAATGAATCCAGGATCGGCGAGATTAATTTGAAAAATCCCGATTCATTTATGGCCTCTCCGAACGTGATTTCCTTTGCTGTGGAGAATGGCCTCTATGACCCAAAGAGCGGCGAGCCGTTTAGCTGGAAGAAAGCCTACTCTCCAGCCGAGGGCAGTGCGGCCAGCACTCGAGGAAGGAGAGGCCGGCTCTGGCGCTTCTTTGACCTTGTAGCGCCCTCCCGAAAGTTCAGCCCGGAAACTCCTAATATGGACCTGCCCTTCTCGGTCAAGCCTGACAGAAAGATCTCTCTTCAAGATGTGATTGACTTCACCCGCGACAAATACAGAAACAGCTCTTTTGACCCGGCAAAGGGACTTAAGGCAGGGCCATTCGCCAATCCAAGCTTGTTCCAGGCCTTCAGGCTCGACGACTCAACTTATACAAATCCCCGCTGCATCAGCGTCAGCAATGCCGAGTACACCACCATCACCCAGTGCCGGAAATGGCTACCTGACCCGATCGGAGGAATTGTCTGGCTTGCCTTCGGCACTCAAGACACCTCCTGCTACCTTCCCCTCTATGCCGGGATCAAAGAAATACCAAGCTCGTTCTCCGTCGGCGACCACTGGGTCTTTAACAGAGAATCTGCCAGATGGGCTTTTGATTATGTCGATTTTCATACCCAGTTGGCTTATTCCTATGCTATTGAGGATGTCAAAAAGGCAAGGACTGAATGGGAAGCTTCAGCCATAGCCAGAACTGCGGCCATCGACAGAACAGCCTTTGAACTCTATCGTCAGGATCCTTCCCTGGCCATTGAATTCTTAACTGATTACTGCCTGAATAATGCCAATAAGGTTATTGACGCTTGGTGGGAACTCGGAGACAGCTTGTTGGTCAAATACAACCATATGAGCATCTACGATTCCGAAAAGAGAAGAACTGAGCGGCTGAGTTTTCCTGAATGGTGGCTGAGGATGGTCGTTGAGCATGACAAAATCGAGCCGCTGGAAACAAAAGAAAAGAAGCAAGACTGAAAATGTGGAGTCGAAGCAAGAACCCGGATTTCAGAGCAACAAGACCATAACTTGAAAATGTTTTCCTAGATTTGATATTTTAATCTCATTATTTTATAGAATTCCCATTGAAGAAAAGGAGGTAAAGGGTGAATCTAAAAAAACTTATCTTATTATCAGGCATTTTGATTGCGGTTCTTGCTCTTCTTGGCGCAGCATTCTTTATGTCAAGAGAGCAGCAGGAGCAATCGCTTCTGTCCGAGCTCGATGAAGAGAATTGCACGGTGATCATGGTCGGCAAGGGAGCCTCTGCCGACGGCTCGACCATGACCACTCACACCTGCGACTGCGGCATGTGTGACTGGACATGGCGGCATGTGGCTGCCGCGGATCATAAGCCCGGCTCAGTACGCAAAATCTACCACATCAATCAATACAGGACATGGCCGCCTCAAGAAGGTCTAAAGTGGGATCTCTACCTAAAAGACTATACCAAAGTTGACATCCCTGAAGTGTCACATACCTATGCCTATCATCACGGGATGTTTGGGTATATGAATGAGAATCAGGTGGCCATCAGCGAGTCAACCATCGGCTGCCAGAGAAATATGAGAAACCCGACGCCGGCTCCTGCCTTCGATATCACCATGCTCACCCTGGTTGCCATGGAGAGAGCCAAGACAGCCAGAGAGGCAATCAAGGTCATGGGCTTTATGGCTGAGCAATACGGTTATGGTTTTAACGATGACGGAGAGATGCTCGCTGTTTCTGACCCGAATGAGGTCTGGGTCTTTGAAATCATGCCGGTCGGGCCGTTGTGGACGCCGAACAGCGGAAAGCCAGGAGCTGTCTGGTGTGCCCAGAGAGTTCCTGATGATGAGGTCAGCGTCTGCCCCAATGAGTCCAGGATTGGTGAGGTCGACATCAATAATCCAGATTATTTCATGGCTTCTTCCAACGTCATCTCTTATGCTATCGAGGGCGGATTCTACGACCCAGCCTTCGGAAAACCATTCAGCTGGAAGAGGGCTTACTCACCGCGCGAGGGAAGCGCTAACATTAACCCTGGAAGAGCGCGGATGTGGCGCTACTACAACTTGGTTGCCCCCTCGAAAAAATTCAGCCCAGATACTCCCAACATGGATTATCCCTTCTCGGTGAAGCCGGATAATAAAATTTCTGTGCAGGATGTGATGAACTTCACTCGTGACAAATGCCAGGGCACTCATCTCGACCCGGTCAGAGGAATCAGAGGCGGGCCGTTCAGCAATCCTAATTATTATAGGGCAACAAGATGCATCTGCACCAACCGCGTGGAATACACGAGCCTTGTACAGTGCAGAGGCTGGCTCCCGAATCCAATCGGCGGGATTGTCTGGGTGGCATTCGGTGCCCAGGATACTTCCTGCTACACGCCTCTTTATGCCGGGATAACAAGAATCCCGGACGCTTTCAGCATCGGCGACCACTGGGTCTTTGATAGAAAATCAGCCAGATGGGCCTTTGACTACGTCGATTTCCACACTCAGGTCGTTTATTCTTACGCTATCGAAGATGTCAAAAAGGCTCAGGCTGAATGGGAGGGAGGGGCAGTGGCCAGAATGGCTGAGATCGATAAAAAAGCTCAAGAGCTCTACCAAAAGGACAAGGCCAAGGCGATCAAGTTCTTAACCGACTACAGTCTCAGCAATGCGGATAATATCATCAGGGCCTGGTGGAATCTTGGCGACCAGCTCCTGGTCAAGTACAACCATTTTGGCTTTTACGATACTGAAAGAAGAGGAACGGAGCGCGGCAAGCCGGCTTATCCAGACTGGTGGACAAAAGCGGTCAAAATGCTCGATGTCCTGACTGAGCCGGCTCAAAAGTAGGAGGCTCAGGCAGAGTGGATCGAAAGCACGCAGCTTTTGCCCAGCGAGGCAAAAGCTGCTCGGTTCCAGGCTTCGCTCTCCTATCTCTTCGAGAGAGGAACCTTGCCCGCTCAGCCTTCCACACGGCTTTCTCACCACTCTGCCTTCGCCAAGTGGGGCAAAAACGGCGTTTTTTCGAACCACTCAGCCTTCGCTTTTATAGATATAAATTATCTTTTGCTGATGCTTTTTGTTGTTTTTATCGGATAAAAAGTAGATAATTAAAAAAACTAGATAAAGATGGAAATGACCAAATTAATTATTCAAGAGAAGGAGATGGTGTTTAAAATGAAAGACTTAAAAAAACTAAGTGTGTTTTTGGCTTTCATTTTTGGATTTTATCTTTCACTTACTCTCTCCGGATTCTATGCAGAAATCCCGAAGGCAAAGCTTCCGGTGCTGACCACTTCTGCCGGCCAGAGCACCGACGTCGAGACTCTGAATATCATCATGGAAGAGGCAGAGCTGCCCTTCGATTACTGCGATGTGCCCTCGGTCGAGCTGTTGGCTGCCGGCGTTGGGCTGGCCGACAAAGAATCTGCTGAAGGCTTTCACGTCGAGGTTCATACTGACCTGAGCAAATTTCCCAAAGGAACGCCCTACAATACAGTCATCTTTGCCATCGGCGCCAGCCTCAAGGGCATGGGCGCCTCAGGCCTCACCGTTGACACAGAAGAAAGCCGACTGAGATCGCTCGTTGACTACTGCAAGACAAACGGAATCTTCATCATCGCTGTCCATGTTGGCGGCGAGTCAAAAAGAGGCGCTCCGGGCTCGGACAACGAAAAGATGATCGATGCCATCGCTCCCTTTGCCGACTATCTCATCGTGACCGCAGACAGCAACAAGGACGGACGCTTCACCAAAATATCCGATCAGAAAAAAATCCCTTTGACCACGGTTGATTACGCCCTGGGCCTGGTTGACATCTTTAAGCAAGTGTTTCAATAATATTAAAACAAGTCTTCAGGAGAAGAAGAGATAACTTAAAAAATCTAAAGATGAAACTTTCTTTACTGCTTTTTAATTCTTTAATAAAGAACAAAAAAATGAAAAAAATTATTTTCTTTTTAATGACCTTCTTAATCTTGAATTCATTCATCTATCTCAAGGCTCAATGGGCAAGAACCTTTGGAGGAAGCGGCTATGATGGTATTAACGCGCCAATTCAACAGACAAGCGATGGAGGCTATATTATTGCAGGTACTAGTCATTCCTATGGCTCTGGAGGAAGTGACATATGGATTATGAAACTTAATTCTAAGGGAGAGATTGATTGGCAGAAAACTTATGGAGGGTCCTTTTATGATGAGCCCTTTTCCATAAAACAGACAAACGATGGCGGTTATGTTGTGGCCGGTGAAGCGGCGTCTTTTGGTGCTGGAAATTATGATCTCTGGATCCTGAAACTCTCCCAGACGGGAACCGTAGAATGGCAAAAGATTTATGAGGGATCCGAGGAAGACTATGCTACATCGATTGAGCAGACAAGTGACGGCGGTTATATAACTGCAGGTGTTACGAGCTCCTTTGGTGCTGGGGCGCAAGATGCCTGGGTTTTGAAGCTTGACTCTGCTGGAAACATAGAGTGGCAGAAGGCTTATGGAGGAAGCGACTTTGATTGTGCTTGGTCTATTCAGCAGACAGGCGATGGCGGTTATATTATAGGCGGTGAAACCAAGTCCTTTGGCGATGCCACTGGTAATGGCTGGATACTCAAGCTCTCCTCAAGCGGAGATATTGAGTGGCAGCGAATCTATGGAGGGGACAATAAAGATTGGTTCTCAATTATCCAACAGACGAGCGATGGGGATTATATTGTTTGCGGAGGCAGCAATTCCTTTGGTGCTGGGCTTGGTGATGGCTGGATACTTAAGATTGCTTCGAACGGAGATATTGAGTGGCAACGGACCTACGGAGGAACTAGCGATGATTTTCTTTATTTCATTCAACAAACAGAGGAAGGAGGT
>CAZJXZ010000044.1:0-15549 GCA_964549955.1 uncultured Eubacteriales bacterium | reverse complement strand
AGCTGGCCAGCTTTATCTGAATCGACTTTTCTTGCGAATTCATCCAGATTGAGAAGCCGAGGATGAATATGATGGCAGATAAAAAACGAGAGGCTTTTCTTTCGCCCTTAAGTTCAGAATTCATGTTTTCAAACCTTGCAGAAATATATCGCTTGGCAATGACAGATGTCAATCAGAAGAATTTAGCATATTGACAATTTTCTAGGAGTGGCCTAATTTAAGAGACCGAATGAGATTCATCAAAGGAGGGAATGAATGAAAAAACTTGTCATCACTGTGTTTGTCTTCCTCTTCTTGTCTGGCCTGGCGAGTCTGTTCGCCCAGGACCGCGGAGCAGTCATGGGCGTGGTCAGGACGGACGAAGGCAATCTAGTGGATAATGCAGTCGTCAAAATTTCAGGCGAGCTGCTGCCTGCAGGGCGGTTCTACACGACCGGCAAAGACGGCACATTCCGCTTCATGAGCCTTCTGCCAGGAAAGTACAAACTGGAAATCACCAACCCCAACATGATGGACCTCACCATTAATGATGTCATTGTCGGGCTGGATAAGGCGATCCAGATCGAAGCTGTCATGGTCCCGGTCGGAAGAGTGGCAGAGGAAGTCACCGTGACCGCTAAGTCTCCGATCGTCGACCTGAAATCGACTGAGATTTCAACGAACTGGCTTGCCCAGAGCGTCGAAAGGCTCCCGCTCGGCCGCTCTTACTCTTCGCTCTTTCAGCTTGCGGCCGGTGTCGCCGACAATCGCGATTTTGCGCCGAATGCCGGCGGCAACAAGCAGGACAATGTCTATCTCTATGACGGCTCCAATATCACCAACCCGTTTTTCGGCACGCTCGGCGCGAATTTTTCCGAGCTGGACATCTCGGAGGTCAATTTCAAGAGGGGAGCCATCAGCGCCGAGTTTGGCCGAGCTGCTGGGATGGTGACCAACGCTATCACCAAATCAGGGACGAACAGGCTCTCCGGCTCGTTGCGGTTTGTCATCGAGCCCTCGAGATTTACCTGGAAAAGCGATGACCCGAGTATCGTAACGAAGTACAACAGCTACAACCCCGCTCTTTCGATCGGAGGCCCTATCATCAGGGATAAACTCTGGTTCTATACTTCGGCCAACATCCCCCGTTCGACGACGACTGGACGAATCAATAACCTAGGGGCTGTCCCCGACGCCAAAAGCCAGGCCAATGAGCTGTTCTTCAAGCTGAGTGCCAACCCACATCCGAACCATATCATCGTGGCCAGCTTCCGGAACAACGATTACGAGGATGAGAACGCGGGCGTTGGCGTGAACGATCATCCCAATGTTGCCGTAACCGGCGAAGGCCTTAGCCGCGTCCTTTACCTTTCCTGGGCATGGACCATATCCCAGTCGACTTATCTGGAATTGAAGTTCGACCGTGTCGATGAGAAGTATAAAAGCGTCCCCAATACAGATTTCGGCTATAAGCCCACCTTTGACCCCACCCATCCAGAGAATATGGGGTATTTCATGACTGCGACTGGATTTATCGTGGGAGGGGCCACTGCTTCAGGCCAGTATGTCGGCGCAGCTTCGGAATATAACACCCAAAATTTCTTCCGCGATGAATTGAAGATTGTCTTGAGCCAGTACCTGGATTTTCTCGGCACTTCCCACCTGATCAAGGCCGGCTTCGGCTTTGATGACGGCGGCGAGTATCTCGAGAGAAAAGCCAATGGCTGGGGGAGCATCAGATATTATTCAGTCCCCTCTCCCTCCCTCGATCCGCTGAGGAGGCCTGGTTTCCGTGCCCGCTACTACCCTGAGCAGCCGGCTCAGGATTCCCGCGGCCGGACATATTCGATCTTTCTCCAGGACACGGTCAGCATCGGCGAAAGGCTGACTCTGACCTTGGGAGTTCTCTCCAACCGCGATGAATTCAGCACCAAGACAGCTGCCGAGAAAAAAACATTTTTAACGTTCAACTTTGACAAAGAAATCCAGCCGAGACTCGGGTTCACCTATATGATCGATAAGAAGGCCGGCGACAAGCTCTACGCCAATTACGGCCGCTACAACAACATGGATAACCGCAGCCTCGCCCGGGCAGCAGCTCCTCTCAGGGTTTACCGTTCGGACGCCTACTTCCTCTTGGCGGACGGGAGCATGGTTTCGGATACACCGCAGGCTTCGGAGACGGGAAAAGTCATTCTGCCTGGCATCAAGCCCACCTATACCGATGAATTCGTCCTTGGCTACAGCCGGCCGTTTTTAACATATTGGAGTATCGAGGTCTGGGCGCAGTACAGGGATGTCAAGCACGTCATAGAGGATTATCCGACAGTCAACAGGCTCACGTCGCCAGGTAGCTTTGTCTACGGCAACCTGGACGGCGAACTCAAGGATATAAATGGGAACGTTGTGGCCACAGGCGTCACGGCGAGAAGACATTACAAGGCCTATAGCATCGAGCTAAAAAAGCAGTGGTCTAATCACTGGTCGCTGGCGGCCATGTATACCTGGAGCAGATTATTTGGCAACTGGGATTTGGATTACGCTCCGGGCGCCTCGCTTTTCTATGCGTCCTCCTATATCGAAGACGGGCCAGGGCTATATATTGAAGATCCCTTGCGCGGAGGAAATCTGGCAGGCGACCGGACGCACATCTTCAAGCTGTTCGGAACATGGGAATTCTATAAGAATTTGACGCTTGGGGGATACCTCAGAGTCCAGAGCGGCCGGCCTTGGGAAGCCAGGGCCTTGGATTATTACGGAAACTATTATCGGTATCTTGAGAAGGCCGGGACGAACAAGCTGTCTACGTGGGCAAATCTGGACCTACAACTCTCTTACGCGATTCCGATGGGACCTTTTCAGGCTATCGTTGAAGCGCGGATGATGAATGTCTTTGACATGCAGACCATTCTTAGCCGCGACATGAGGGCTGACCAGCCGACCTTCAAGAACGCCACATCATACGCACCGCCCCGGAAATTCGCATTGACGCTTTATATGAATTTTTAAGCAGAATTGGAGAGAGAAGTTCAGCCGCCAGAAATACAACTTGCTCTAAAACAGAATGCGGGCGTTTGTTTGTGACGAAGCTCAGCTTCAGACAGAAACAAAAAAATAGATTTTTCCTTTTAGGGCGCTTAGACAGCTCTGCTGATCTGAATGTCATGAGCAGCAAGGCAATAAGCTTTTCCCCATCCCGCAGCTTTTTTCCTCTGCTGTTGGTGCTTTTCATCGGCAGCGGCTGTGCGGCGTTAATTTACGAAATCGTCTGGCTGCAGCTGCTGCAGCAGGTGATTGGCTCTTCCGCGGTTTCGCTGGGTGTATTGCTGGGAACCTATATGGGCGGGATGTGCTTAGGCAGTCTTGCTCTGCCTCGTATCATCTCCCGGTGGCGGCATCCCTTACGCGTTTACGCCCTTTTTGAACTTGGAATCGGGGCGAGCGGAATCTTCGTCTTATTCGGGATGCCTTATATCGTTCGATTTTACACGGCAAGCGTCGGACACGGTCTCCATGGCATATTGCTCCGCGGGGCGGTCAGCGCCGTGTGTTTATTGCTGCCAACTATGTTGATGGGCGCGACGTTGCCCGCAATTGCGCGCTGGATAGAGATCACGCCGCAAGGTATTTCTTGGTTAGGATTCTTTTACGCTGGCAACATTATCGGGGCTGTATTCGGCTGTTTGCTGGCAGGGTTCTATCTCTTGAGAGTCCATGACATGAGTATGGCAACCTATGTCGCTGCAGCGGCGAACGGAGGCATTGCTCTTGTCGGTTTTGGTTTGGCGGCTCTAACAGCATACCGAGCGCCAGTCGGCGACCCAAAGCGAGACCGTGCTGTCCGTGCACCAGGTTCCTGGCCGGTTTATGCTGCGATTGCACTCTCAGGTCTGTGCGCCCTTGGCGCAGAGGTGATCTGGACACGCCTTTTGTCGCTGATGCTGGGCGCAACGGTCTACACTTTCTCAATTATTTTAGCCGTGTTCCTGGCAGGTCTGGGCATCGGCAGCAGTTTTAGCTCATCTCTGGCGCGAAAAACCGCGCAGCCTCGGCTTGCGCTGGGCTTCTGCCAGATGCTTCTGGCCGCGGCAATTTTTTGGACTGCCTTCATGATCGCCAAGTCCCTTCCTTATTGGCCGATTAATCCATCACTATCCAAGAGTCCCTGGTTCAACTTTCAGCTTGACCTCGTGCGCTGCCTTTGGGCCATCCTGCCCGCATCCTGCCTTTGGGGAGCAAGCTTTCCATTGGCGCTTCGTGCTGTGGCCTCGCCCGGGCAGGATCCGGGGCGCCTTGTCGGCGGAGTCTATGCTGCCAACACTTTTGGCGCGATCGTCGGTGCGATTGGATTCAGCTTATTTCTCGTTCCCCGGCTGGGCACGCAGCACTCCCAGCGGCTGCTTATCGTGCTCTCGGCAGCTGCCGCGCTGTTGATGTTTGCGCCGCTCCTCCGGCAGTTTCAGCCAAATGCCTCATCCTTCATCAAACGCGTGAATCCTAACTTAAGGATGGCGAGTGCGGCCGCCTTGGCTACATCAGCCGGGCTTGCGGCTCTGCTGGTATGGAGCGTTCCCAGAGTTCCCTGGAAGCTCGTTGCTTACGGCCGCTATCTTCCAACCAAGACTGAGGAAGCGCGCATTCTCTATGTAGGCGAAGGGATGAATTCTTCGGTTGCTGTGACAGAGCTCCAAAGCGGGACTCGAATTTTCCATGTCAGCGGCAGGACAGAGGCGTCGAGCGAACTGCAGGACATGAGAATGGAACGGATGCTTGGGCATTTCCCGGCGCTCTTCCACTCTAAACCTCGCTCAGTGCTGGTTGTAGGCTGCGGAGCGGGTGTGACTGCCGGCTCGTTTGTGCTGCACCCCGAGGTCGAGAGAATCGTCGTCTGTGAGATCGAGCCGTTGATCTCAGAGGCTGTGGCCAGCTACTTTGGAATGGAAAACTACAATGTTCTGAAAGACCCACGCGTCACTGTAGTCACTGATGATGCCCGGCATTACATTCTCACCACAAAAGAGAAGTTCGATATCATCACTTCTGACCCGATCCATCCCTGGATAAAGGGCTCAGCCATGCTCTATACCAAAGAGTACTTCGACCTATGCAAGCGGCATCTGAACCCAGGCGGAGTAATCGCCCAATGGGTTCCCTTGTACGAAAGTACTCTGGAGACAGTCAAGAGCGAGCTAGCAACGTTCTTTGATGTCTTTCCTCATGGAACTATATGGAGCAACGAGTTTCTGGGGCTTGGCTATGATGTCCTGCTCTTGGGTCAGGCTGATGTTACAAGGATCAATGTTGATGAGCTGGCGAAGCGGCTGGATGGCGATGACCATCGGTCAGTGGCACAGTCACTCCAAGAGGTGGGGTTTAAATCGACGGTTCGCCTGCTTGCAACATACGCCGGGCAAGGACCTGATTTGAAGACTTGGCTGAAGGGCGCTGAAATCAATCGAGATCGAAACCTGCGATTGCAGTACCTGGCGGGAATGGGGTTGAACGCCTACGAGAGCTGGAGCATCCATGAGGAACTATTGTCATATTGCAGATTTCCAGAAGAGCTCTTTGTCGCCTCGGCCGAGTTAAAAAAAGCGCTGAGGCGCGCGATGGGATTGACCAAATAGGGATAGATCACAGAAGCCAAGACATTGGCATCCTGGCTGACTCAGAAACGGTGATGGACCGTAATTTTTTATATGCATATCAACGGTAATAGGCCGTCATTTTTTATATGCGCATTTTATATGCGCCTCAATCAATTTCGTATTTTTCAACATCCGCTTTATCGGAAATTAAGAATTTTTGCTCCAAGGCGATGATTTTTACCAGAGTGCCGGGATAATTCTGACCTTTCTTTTCTCCATAGGGCTTGAATTGAACTCCGATATTGTATTTCTTCTTCTCATCATCAAACGAGATCCATTTCACAGCCCCTGTAAGAGTCAGAGGAATTTTTTCACCGGGAATGGAGATTTTCAAGGTTAATTCTGAATTCAAATCAAGGGGCTTTTTGCCCAGCAGCCTCAGCCCTCCGCGGCTTAGATTCAAGATAGGTGAAAACTCTTCAGTATATTCCTTGGCCTCGATGCTGGCCGTTGCTCCAGGGATCGTAAAGCGCTTGCAGTCTCTTTTTTCCGAATTATGCTCCGTCCCCGACATCTCTCCTCCTCATGCTGATATTATGCGGCTTGAAAGATGAATCAAGCAAAAATCATAAAACTTTTTTCGCGACTTTTTTGATCCTTCTTGGCCATCAATCAAAATGCAAGTGAAGCTGCTTTATTTAACGCCCTTACGATATATCAATTCCGCTCGATAAGTCAAAAGGAAAAATAGATGAAATTAACAGAGAATTGCGGATATTCTATCGATCCAGTAGCAAAGATGACTTTGATTAAGTAAAATAGTCTAACAAAAAACTTTAAGATTCTTTTCATGGAGGTGGTCATGTTTGCCATGCTTCGGGCGAAAGGATTTATCCTAATCTTTATTTTCATGCTCATCGCAGGATTTTTCGTAGGTGGAGGTTCTGGACAATCGAGCGGCCCGCTACCCCCAACCGAGCTTCGTTGCGAGTACTTATCGAATCCAGTAGGGATGGATGTCAAGCAGCCGAGGTTTTCCTGGATTCTCGGGCATGCTGAGCGGGGCCAGAGACAGTCTGCCTATCAGATAATCGTCTCCACAGAGCCTTTAGCAGAAAAAGGAGATATGTGGGACAGTGGAAAGGCGCTTTCAGAAGAGTCTGTCCATGTCCTTTACAACGGCAAGCCCTTGGAGAGCGACAGAACTTATTACTGGAAAGTCAGATACTGGGATGGGAATGATACTGCCAGCCCCTCCAGCCGAATTGCCCGTTTTGATACAGGTCTCTTCTCCAGGGAAGATTGGAAAGGCGAATGGATTGGCGGATTCAGCCAACTGCGAAAGGAGTTTGCCCTCAACGGCAAGGTCAAACGCGGTAGGGCTTATATCTGCGGTCTCGGCTATTATGAACTGCGTCTGAACGGCTGGAAGGTCGGGCCGAACGTGCTCGACCCAGGCTGGACAACATACGACAAGCGCGCTCTTTATACGACCTATGATGTAACAAACTTGCTCCGCTCTGGAGCCAATGCCGTGGGCGTCATGCTCGGCAAAGGCTGGTATGGCTCAAGGGCTCTCCTTTTTCAAATAAACATCGAGCTTGAAGCAGGGGAGAAGGTCACTGTTGCCAGCGATACTTCCTGGAAAGGAAAGAATGGCCCGGTTGTCTCTGACAGCATTTATAACGGCGAGGTTTATGATGCCCGACTCGAGACTCCAGGGTGGAACCTCCCTGGCTATGATGAGAGCCAGTGGAGCAAGGCTGAATCCGTGGCAGGACCAAAAGGCAAGCTCTCAGCCCAGATGATGCCTCCAATTAGAGTTGTGGATACAATCGTGCCCTTGAAGATGACCAATCCCCAGCCTGGCGTCTATGTCTTTGACATGGGGCAGAACTTCAGCGGCTGGGCTCAGCTCCGTGTTCGCGGAGAAAGGGGGACAGAGGTCAGGATGCGTTTTGCCGAGTTGCTTTACGATAATGGAATGATAAACCAAGAGAATCTGCGCAGCGCCAGAGCCGAGGATACTTTCATCCTGCGCGGCGAAGGGGAGGAAGTATTTGAGCCGTCTTTCACCTATCACGGCTTTCGTTATCTCGAGCTGACTGGCTTTCCAGGCGCTCCTGGAGCAGAGACGATCAGGGGAAAGGTCGTGCGCTCAGCCGTGCGTCAGGTGGGAAGCTTTTCCTGCTCAAAGCCCATCCTCAACCAGCTTCAGCGAAACATAGTCTGGGGCCAGCAGAGCAATCTTCACAGCATTCCCACTGACTGCTGCCAGCGTGACGAGCGGATGGGATGGATGGGAGATGCACAAGGCACAGCAGAAGAGGCGATGATGAATTTTGACATGGCAGCCTTCTACACCAATTTCATCCGTGACATCAATGATGTCCAGGATGAGGCTGGAAGAGTGACTGATACAGTGCCCCACATCTGGGGACAGCGTCCTGCCGACCCTGCTTGGGGCACGGCTTATCCGCTCCTCTGCTGGTATATGTATCAATATTACGGCGATAAGCGAATCCTGGAAGAACAATATGAAGGCATAAAAAAATATGTTGAGTTTTTGCGAAGCCGGGCTGAGGATGGGCTTGTCAAATACAGCTATTACGGCGATTGGGTGGCTGTGGAGAACACGCCAGGCAGCATCGTCTCTTCGTTTTATTATTATTATGACGTTAAAATCCTGGCGGATATGGCAAAAGTGCTTGGAAGACAAAAGGACGAACAGGCCTACCATCAGCTTGGTGAAAAGATCAAGTCTGCCTTCAACAGGCAATACTTTGACCCCAAGACCAAGAATTACGCCAACGGAACTCAGACAGCAAACACCCTTCCTCTTTTTCTCGAAATCGCGCCCGAATCAGAGCGCGGCTCGGTTTTTGGCAATTTGTTCCAAGACATTGTTTACAAGCATAACACTCATTTAACAACCGGCATCATCGGCGCCAAATATTTAATGGAACTGCTGACGCGATTCAACGCCTCTGATTTGGCATATGAGCTTGCTGTCCAGACAACTTATCCGAGCTGGGGATACATGATCGAGAACGGAGCCACAACGCTCTGGGAGCTCTGGCAGCAGAGGACAGGACCGTCGATGAACTCTCACAATCATCCCATGTTCGGCAGCGTTGGAGCCTGGCTTTATAAAGCCTTAGCCGGGATTAACTTAGCCCCGGACTCTGTTGGCTTTCAAAAAATCCTTATTCAGCCGCAGATGGTCAGAGACCTCCGTTATGCAGCAGGGTCTGTATTGACACTGCGAGGCATGGTTTCTTCCTCGTGGTGGCGCTCGGAGCGAAAGGTCAGCCTCGAGGTGAGAATACCAGTCAACAGCGAGGCTGAAGTCGTCCTACCCAAGTTCAATCTGAAGAATATGGTGATTAAAGAGGGCGGACAGATTCTCTGGGATTCCAAAGGCTTTCGTCAGGGAATTCCTGGAGTGAGGGGAGTCGAGGAGAAACCAGGAGCTTTTTTTATCAATGTCGGCTCAGGAAAATATTTGTTTGAGCTTGAGGGCGAGTAATTTATCAAAATGGAAAGTCTCGGTTATCGTTTTCGAAGCTGGTCCAAGAAACATAAAAATTTTTTGTCATAAAAGAAGCAAAGAAGCCGTGCTAATTTAGGCTTTCTTTCTCTCTCTTGCCCAGAGTGTGGCAAAGATAAACCAGGCCAGGGAAGCGATGAGAAAGACAAGCTTATAATTCTCTTCTGTCAGTTTTCCAAGAAAATAGAGAAGCGGAGATAGGATGCAGGCCGCAAGGCTGAGTAGGGAGACAAAAGCATAAATAATCTTGTTCATCCTACTTTCTCTTCAATGCCATAAGAAGAACGTAAGAAACAAGGGCGATGAAATAGCCTGGAAGCCAGCGGAAGAACAAGTGGATAGGCATAAAGAAACAAGCAGCCAGAGTTCCGAACCATGAAATCGAAGCCCTCCAGTTGAAAAGCCAGTTGTATTTTTCAGCGCGGTATTGCTCTATTTTGAGCAGCGGAAATATCCAGTGCTCGGCGAAGACGATGGCTCCGACGGGCATCAGGATCAGACCGTATATGGCCACATAGTCGAGGAGCTTCATGAAGACTACGGGAAAGCAGGAGAGGAATGTTGTCAGCAATCCGGCAAAAAGTGTGATCTTCCAGCGAGGCCAGTTAGTGATGACCTGGAGGGCAAGGCCTGCCCGATAAAGCGTCGGATTTGCTGTTGTCCAGCCGGCAAAGAGAACACCGGCAGCGCCTGCTAAACCCGCAGCCTCAAAAGCCATGAGTCCGGGGTCCATCTGCCTGCCCACTGCCGCGACCATAACACCCGAGCAGATCCAGGCCAGCATGTGGCCGGGGTACATGCCGAAGGCTGAATAAAGCCCGTATGTCCATTTCTTGGCATAGCGAAACAAGGCCATATCGGAGAGCCCGACATGCATGGCCAGGTTGCAGAACCAGGCAAAGAAGATGATATGCCAGATGCTGAACTTATCCTGGCCAGCGATAGGGATTCCATTCCAGATTTTTGTCCTGGCTATCTCCCAGAGATTATCGAGCCTGGGATGGACACCGAGCCGGGGAAGCATGGCTATGGCGCCGGCGATAAAGACGACAAATATCCAGGGTGAACAGACCTCGGCAAAGCGGCTCAGCTTTTCAAAGCCTAGAATAGCCAGAATGATGAACAGAATGCCGATGGCCAGAGTGATTAACACCCAACCTAGGCTGGAGGGAAAGACAGCGTTCAGAGACGGGGTCTTGACGCCAAAGGCCAGGCCGACTGCGGTGGCTGAGACGGCGATCATCGCCCCAGCCAGGATGCAGTAAAGGAGGGCGTTGGCCAGATTATAGATAAAAGTCAGCCCTGGGCCGGCGATTTTTCGAAGATACCAGTAGAGGGTGAGGCGAGTTCGAGCGGCAATCGGCGCACAGATGAAGGTCCAGGAGAGGACAGCCAGAAGATTTCCGATGAGCAAACCAATCAGCAGATCTCGAGCACTCACGCCGTGGAGGACGAAAAAGGCGCCGATCACAAACTCGGTCGCGGCCACATGCTCGCCGGCGAAAAGGCCTGCGAATTTGCCGCCCGACTGAAGCTTAGCTTGGGAAACCGACTCCCGGTCGAATTCATAGAGCTTGTCCATGCGGGAGGTGATAGAGGATAGTCTGTTTTTCATCTATTCTCTACTTGACCGATTTTTTTCTTTCTTCTTCAAGCTTTTTCAAAAGGATGAGCCCTTCCTTGGTCGGAAAGAGGTCGCAATCTTTGGTCAGCAATTCCCGCGCTCTTTCATAGTTCTCAGTCACAATATAAAAGCGGGCGGCATTGAGCAGAACCAAATGGTTGAGGGGGAAGGTCTCGAGCATTCCTGCGACAATTTTTTCTCCCTCTGAGATTTTTCCCTGGAAGGCAAGAAAGAAGGCATAGGTGAAGTAGAAGTGTTGAGATTGGAACTCTTGAAGCCCCAATAATTTTTTGAAATACGTCTCTGCCATCGGAAAATTCTTTTTGAAAGTATAGTATTGAGAAAGGTCTTCATAGATTCTAATCTCAAATAAAAGATGACTGTGGTGCTCTCTATGAGAAATGATGTCGTCAAATATTTCCAGCGCTTTCTTTTCATCCTTTGGAAGCCAGGTGGCTCCAATGTTGAATTTAGCCAATATGTCTTCCCTTTCGATATTCTTGAAGCTGAGCCAGAAATCCGCTTCGCTTTTTCCGAAATTTTTATTCCTGGGATAAATCTCGACAACGTACAGAAAGAAAAGCAGAGAGAGGAGAATGATGGAAATGAATTTTTTTTTCAGCGTCGCGAAGAGCAAATAAACCAGATAGCAGACAAATAGAGCTGAGAGGAGGTAGAGGAATCGCCAGGCGAGAAAGGAGGCAGTCGTCGCTGAAAAGATGAGAACGACAGAAGGCAGAAGAAGGAGATAAAAAGAAAAATGGATAAAAGCAAGGATCGGGATTTTCTTCCTTTTTTTCAATAACAAGAGTGCCGCAAGAACAAAGAGCAGAGTCAAAATTATGCCAAGAATCAGATAGGGGATATTTTTAAAAATACGGTAGGAGTCAACAGTGAAGCCTAAATTGAAAGGAAAAAAGAGCCTTATGAAATAAAAGCCAATTGTTGAGAAGAAATCGAGCAGAGTCCTTCCTGAATATCCGGGGCTTAGATAGCCCAGGGCCGTGCTTCTTAAGCCTGCCCAGAGAAGAAAGGCTGTTCCGAAAGGAATGATGCCGATAATGGAATTTTTAAATTTTGGCTCTTTCCAATAAAGAATGAAAAAATAAATAACGATGAGGAAGATATTGTTTTCTTTAGAAAGCAGGGAGAAGAAGTAGAAGAGCGAGGATAAAATTAAGAGCCAGTATTTTTTTCTTTTTAGGAAGCTTATAAAAAAGAACAAAGAAAGGGCGGCAAAAAGAAAAGAGAGTAAATCTGTCCTTCCTGAAATCCAGGCGACATTTTCAAAATGGAAGGGAAATGCTGAAAAAAGCAGGCAACTGAAAAAGGAGACGGTTCTGTTCAGGCCAAGATTCAAGAGAATGAAACACAGGACTAAGGTATTAGCGATTTGGAGAAGGATGTTGGTTAAATGAAATCCAGCCGGATTGAAGCCCCATATTTTGGCATCAACCCAGTAGGAAAAGCTGGTTAACGGCCTGTAGAACTGCATCAAGCGCTCGAGGCGAATGCTGTTCTCGTCGGTGCCTATGGTTCCGCCAAAAGGAGTTATCAGAAAGTACTTCAAGAAACCTCTGCTCATGATATTGGGGTTCTCGCTGATGAAAAACTTATCATCCCAGAGGAAATCTCCATTCATCGAAGGGAGGAATACGGCAAGGTTAACCGTAATTAAGGCGAGAATTAAAATAGTATTTTGAGCTTTATCTTGTTTCAACTTTCAAGCTTTTGAATAATCCGATTTTTCTTTTAAGGGAATTTTTTTATAGCTGCAATTGCCAATTTTTTTCAGTGAGCACAACCTTGAGATTTATATATCATCAGAAGATGAATGTCAACGCAATAAATAAAAAGCATGATTTACTTATGCTGTGTTAAAGAATGGAGTTGGAGTATAAAAAAAATATTGAGATTGAAGAAAAGCTTTGATATGAAGAAAGAGATGAAAAAAATATTAGCTTTTGTTTTCGCTCTGGCATTGCTCGGGCAGATGCCTGGCTATTTGTCCGGGGCGAATGAATATTTGGTCCGCCTCCTTGAAATCGATTTTAAGCCCAGCAGCCTCATCTCTTCTCAAGAAACAATGACGGCTAATTTTGAGCTGAAGAATATTCTTGAAGAGCCTATGTTCTTGTTTCTAAAAGGCAGAGTCGGAAACGCCGAGAGCTGCTCGGTCAAGGTCAGTTTGAACGGCAAGACCGTTGCTCGAGGAGATGTTGATTTTCCGAGTGATTTTTTTGGAATAAGCCGCTATCCAATTCCAAAAGGTCATCTTAAGCCAGGTTCGAATCAAATCTCTATCCTCAATAAAGAGGCAAGAGGCTTCAAGCCTTCTCCCTGGTTCATGATTGCCGAGTGCTGCATCGCCAGCTCGCGCTTCGCTCCTTCCTATGACCTCATGACCGAGTTTTCTTTTCCACTGCCCAGGAAGGTAAGGCCATCTCCCGGCTCTCATCCGAAGGGAAAGAGCTTGCCGGCCTTTGCTGTCCGCGGCACAAAAGGCTGGGCCTGGTATCCGGAGCAGTATCTGGCTGAGATACCCTATATCAGAAAATTCAAGATGAACTTCCTGATGAACTGCTACGCCTCAATGTTCAGCGACCCGGAGAAATTTATCAACAGATGGTGGGAGCCCATCCCCGAGCCGAAAAAGAGAGCCTATGAACAGGTGGTCAGAGCCTGTCAGCGAAGCGGCATCATCTTCTGCTTTTCCTTCCATCCCCAGCTTTTTTCCGAGAGGCCCTTCGCCTATGAGAGCGAGGATGATTTTCGTAATCTCTGGCAACATTATGACTGGATGCAAGGACTTGGTGTGAGATGGTTCATGGTGAGCTATGACGATATTCCTATAGAGGGACAGGACATGGCTTATTTGGCTAAAGCCCAGGCCGGGCTTGTCAATAGACTATTGTCAAAATTGAGGGAGAAAGATGCTGGGGCTCAGATGGTTTTCTGCCCTGTTTTCTATGCTGGATGCGGCGATAGCGGGGAGGCCAGAGTCTATTTAGAGGCGCTTGCCGGCGCTCTCGCTCAAGATGTTTCCGTTTTTTGGACAGGAGACGGAGTGGTGACGACTTCGATCAGCCGCCAATGCGCAGAAAGATATAAGAGCATCGTCAAGCGGCGCCTTATCATCTGGGATAATTATCCTGTCAACGACCGAAACCCAGCCTTGCACCTGGGGCCAGTGACAGGCCGTGACCCTGATTTGTGCGAGATTGCTTACGGCTACATGAGCAACCCTCTCTCTCCCCAGAATGATATCAACCGCATCCCTCTCTTTACCTCCGCTGACTACGCCTTTAATCCCTGGACCTATGACCCTTTTCGTTCTATTGGTCAGGCGGTCATTCATCTAGCAAGGACTAAGGCACAGAAGAAAGCGCTCAAGGATTTGATTGAACTCTATCCTGGGAATCTGATCTACGGTCAGCCGCGGACAAATTTTAACTCTGTCCTTGAAAGATTTGAGAGAATACTCCAAGAACCGAACGCTCAAACTTCGGCAGCCTCTTTTATCCGCCGCACCGAGGATGTTGCTTCCAGGCTCGACAAGGAGTTTCCCGGCCAATACCAAAAAACTCTGGAAACCATCCGCCTGCATATAGGTCAAATGAAAGAAAAGTACAATGAGAAATTTGGGATTCAATAAGGTTTACAGAAGGGAGTAAGGCCAATGCGACGAAGGTTTATTTTCGCTTTATGGCTCATTGTGTCCTTTGCTTTTAGCAGCCTCATTTTTGCCGAAGCCATTCCCTATGGAACTGGCAGCTGGGATGCTGATGCCTTCGGCAACCACAGGGTTGTTATCTCTATCTCAAAAAAAGCAGATGCGGCCTGGGCTCATATTCCCTGGCGGAGGAGAGACTTTAATCCCGAAAAGAAAAACATCATCATTGTCGATGCCAAGACTGGAATTCGGATTAATAACATTTACAGAGTCGAGATCAACCGGGAGTATGGCGACCTTATTTTTCAGCCGCAGACTGTGCCCGGAAAATATTTTGTCTATTATCTTCCTTACAAGATGATTGGCCGCAGCAACTATCCCACAATCGTTTACCCTGAGCCTGAACAAACAGCTGACCCGGGCTGGCTCAAGCGCCACGGCTTGAATACAAAAAGCGTATCTTCCGATGAAGTAAAAGAATTTCCCCAGGCAGAAGTTTTGGAAATACAGTCCATTGACGAGTTCAACAGCTTTTATCCGATGGAAGTCATCGCCACCTCTGAAGAGCTGAATGCCCTCCTCTCAAAAAACTTGGAATCGCCCTATCTCCTTTTTCCTGAAGACCGGCGCTTTCCAATAAGAATGATGGATGACTTGCCTTACAGATGGATAAAAACAGGGCCTCAAAATATTTTTCATGGCGAGGCAGCAAGGGGTGAGTATTTTGCCTTCCAGCTCGGTGTCTTTGCCTGCAGAGAGGCGATCGAGGATATCGACCTGGATTTCAGCCCGATGAGATGCGAGCAGACCAAGACCGAAATTCCGGCTTCTGCCTTTAGCTCTTTCAATACAGGAGGAGTGGACTGGACAGGTCAGAGATTCAAGAAGAGATGCCAGGTCGAAAAGGGAAAAATCCAGGCTCTCTGGTGCGGCGTTCAAATTCCTTCAGACCTTCGTCCTGGAAAATATGAAGGAGAAGTAAAAGTCGCTCCTAAAGGAATGAAAGCAAGTGCAATAAAACTTGTATTATCTGTCAATGATAAGCTCGTGAAGAATGCCGGCGATGGCCAACCTTGGCTTCACTCGCGCCTGCGCTGGCTCGACTCGACCATTGCCCTTGATGACGAAATTGTCA
>CAZJXZ010000043.1:0-15856 GCA_964549955.1 uncultured Eubacteriales bacterium | reverse complement strand
GAATTCTCTTCTATTGATTCGGCTCATTTCTTTCCTGCCTTTCCTTTCTTAGGAATTATCACGCAATACCATGATGGGGGTGAGGGTTGAGGGTTCGGACTCCTCACCCCCAAACCCTCACCCTCAAAAGCATCTTAATATTGTGCATTCTAGGATGCTTCCTTATCATTAATTGAAAAAAGAGTCTTGATATCGACGAGCGGCCGGCCATCAATATGGGAAGGTACTTCAATCCCGAAGAGTTTGAGGGCAGTGGGGGCGATGTCGACAATCGTGGGATTGGCTCTGTTCGTTTTTTTGTTGCAGAAAAAAACGCCTGGAACAATCCTGGGATCGATGCAGTGGTCTCCGCTCCAGGCCCTGGCGTTATCCTCAAAAGCTGAGCCGTCTACTTTTCCTTTCACTGAGTCCCAGGAGATTCTGTATCCTTGGTTGTAGCCGACAATGAGGTCAGGCGAGTTTTCTTGGTAAGGGCCTGGCGGCAGCTCATCGCGGTCGAAGATTTTATTGATGGCGGTGGCGTTAGATTTCTCATCCTTGAGGCCGCTCAGTTTTCTGATGAGCTCCTGCTTCAAAGCCTTCGTCTCTGCGCCTTGACCGACAATTCCTTTTGCCTCCCTTCCTCTTTGATTGATGTAGATGCCGCCGAGCCCAAGCGCATAGGCTTTTGTTTTTTCCCAATCGACATGCTTGAACCATTCTCCGCTTTCCTTTTTTCCGTGCTTGAGGCTGAGATAGCCGTTGAGGTAGAGCCAGGAGTTAAGGTTGACTCCGCGGCGGAAGGACTTGAATCCATGGTCGGAGATGATGATCAGCACGCTTTTTTCGTCAATTCTCTCCATGACTCTTCCTACCAGCTCATCCATTCTTTGATAGAGCTCCTCGATGACTTTCTCGCTCAGCCGAGCCTCGCTGCTTCGAAGGGCAGGATGGTCCTTGTCAAGATAGCGCCAGAACATGTGCTGGATGCTGTCTGTTGTCTCGAAGACACAGGTGATGAGGCCTTTCTTGACCTTATTCAAGGCATTAAAGAGCATCTTCTCCCATTCCCTGTGGTTGGAGTACGTTAGCTCGAGGAACGCCTGTTCGCTGAGCGCTCCTTCGTTGAGAGCCCAGGTGTCGTTGGCCTCGCCAAGGGTGATGAAGCTTCCCAACAGCTTCGCCAGATAAATAGAATAGATGAAGGGATGGGAGATGGGCAAAGCCGGCTTCTCAGGGTCGATGTTGAGCGGGGTACAGTACATCTTGAAATGAGGATGAAGCTCAGAAATATAAAAGCGGCAGATGGCTCTGACCTTCATTCCCAGGCCGGGCCGGAAGGTCAACCTGATCCAATCGGAAAAAACCTGTTTTTTCAGTTTAAGTTTCTGTCCCGAAACCTCTAAAAGCGCCTCCTCTTTTTCTTTGTCGATGGTAACAACAAGCGGAAGCCGGACTTCCTCTGTTTTCTTGAGCAGGCTGTTTTCTGGACCCGAGATGTAGGTTTCAATTCTGCTGCCGTTTGTTGCCAGAGGAATGCACATTCCTCCTTCCTTCTCCTTTATCTCGTCCTTATCCGAAGTGTAATAAGAGAAAGTCCCTTGGCTTCCCTTCATGTCTGGCACGCACATCCCGGAAAGGAGATGTCCCTGGAATTTTTCTGGGGGAAATGTTATCGGCACTCTGAGGATGGTGCTGAAGATTCCCCTGTCAGCCAGAATTTTCCAGAAAGGGATGCTCTTGCGCAGGTTTTTGATTTCAGGCCGAGAAAGAGGAATATTGTATTTGCCGAGTTCAAGAGTTTTTCTTGGCTTTCCGATTCTGGCCGAGGAAAGTCCGGGAAGGTAGCTACGCGGATCACGGCTGAGAAAGTCGAAGATGTTGTGTTTTGAGGGATGGCAGCCGGTGATGAACGAGGACCAGGCGACAGGGGAGATGGCCGGAGTCGTTGTTTGAAGTCTGGCATAGCTTCCCTGTTTTTTGATTTTTGAAAAGTTCGGAAGCTTTGCTTCGGCCATGTATTTTTCGACAAGGCTGGGCTCAAGCCCATCCAGGCCGATGATGACCAGTCTGTTGATGTGGCTTTTTTTATAAGCCCTCCGGCCTTTGATTAGCCTGAAGAGAAAGCGGAAAGGCCAGGAGAGAAAGGAAAAGATGGCTAGGAATAAGGTCAGGATAAGGACGAGAAAGGAGGAAAGGAAGGCGAAGCCGGCTCCAGGCCCAACATAGGCTTGAAGCGGCAGGCTGATGGTAAGAAAAAATAAAAGAGGACAGGCCACTTTAATAAAAGGACAGTCCCCTTTTTCTCTGCTAAAAAAAGCTCCATACATAATAAAAATCCTTTTAGAAAAAAGGGACTGTCCCCTTTTTTTTACCAAATCGGCATCATCTCTCTCCGATGATGATCCTGGCATCGACGATGACGCAGCCTTTTCCTTTCTTGTAGACAACCATCGGGTTAATGTCCAGCTCTTTGATCTCTTCGAAGTCTGTCACAAACTGGGAGAGCCTCTTCAGACATTCGGCTATGGCCTCGATGTCGGATGCCGGTTCTCCTCGAAAGCCCTCGAGGATTTTATAGGCCTTGGTCCGGGTGATCATGGCCATCGCTGTCAGCTCCCGTATGGGAGCCAGCCTGAAGGTGACATCTTCCATGGCTTCGACATAGATTCCACCAAGCCCGAACATCAGGATCGGCCCGAATTGAGGGTCTCTGTTCATACCGATGATGACTTCCTTTCCTCCGGAAGCCATCTCTTCGACGAGTATTCCCCGGATTCTTGCTTTTGACTTTCTAGAGCGGACTTTTTCGATGATTTCGCGGTAAGCTCTGCGGACTTCTTCTTTATCTCTGAGATTGAGCTTGACTCCGCCAAAGTCGAATTTGTGGAGAATGTCAGGAGAAACAATCTTCAAGACAACAGGAAATCCGATATGCTCTGCAGCCTGTGCAGCCTGGCTTTCGCTCTCTGCCAGAAAAGAACTGACTACAGGAAAATGATAAGCCTTGAGGACTTCGTAGGATTCGTGCTCTAAGAGAAAAGAGCGGCCTTCCTTTTTTACAGAATCGATGATTTCTCCGGCTTTGGCCTTATCCACCTTGAATTTTTTTACTCCAGTTTGAGGCCGCTGCAGCCAGCGGAAGAAATTGGCCATCTCGGAGAGCACTCTGGCTGCCGATTCAGGGAATCCATAGGCAGGGATTCCGTTTGCCTCCAGAATGTCGATTCCCCTTGAGACATCATAGACTCCAAAAAAGCAGCAGAGGACAGGTTTCTGGAATTCTTTTGAGGTCTTGACGATGGCTTTGGCAATCTTCTCCACATCAGTGAAAGAAGTCGCGGTGAGGATGACAATCGAGGAGTGGACGTTTCTATCGCTCAGAATGGCATTAAGCGCCGAGGCGTACTGCTCATGCCGCGCTTCGGCAATCAAGTCCACCGGATTGTTCAGGCTCGCTGTTGGAGGCAAGATAGTCTTTAAAATCTTCACTGTCTTTTGCTCGAAAGGCGCAATATTCAAGCCAAAGCGGATACATGAATCCGTGGCCAGTATTCCAGGCCCTCCTGAGTTGGTGACGATGGCCACGTTTTCGCCTTGAGGCAGAGGCTGGCTGGAGAAGGCTTTGACATAGTCGAAGAGCTCCTCCATTGTTTCTACTCTGAGGACTCCGCACTGGTCGAAGATGGCGTCATAAACCTTGTCCGAGCCGGCAAGAGAGCCGGTGTGGGAAGAAGCAGCCTTTGCTCCCAGAAGGGTCCTTCCGGCTTTGAGGGCGATGATTGGCTTGGAGTGGGTACTGCTGCTGGTGATATCCCGGGCGATGTTCATGAATTCTCTGCCGTTGACCAGGTCTTCAAGGTACATAAGGATGACATCTGTCTTGGGGTCCTCCTTGAGGTAGAGCAGGAGTTCATTCTCGGTCAGGCCGGCCTTGTTTCCCATGCTGATAAATTTTGAAAAGCCGATGTTTGTTTCTTGAGCGTAATCGAGCACGGCCACACAGAGGGCGCCGCTCTGGGAGATGAAGGCGATGTTTCCCCGTTTGCACATCGGAGTGCCGAAGGTGGCATTCATCGATGACTTGGGGTCAGTGTTGATCACGCCCAGACAGTTGGGGCCGACCAGGGCGATGTCATACTTCTCGATGATTTCTTTGACCTTCTTCTCCAGCTCTGCGCCTTCTCCGCCTATCTCCTTGAATCCGGCCGAGATGACGATGGCTCCCTTGACCTTTTTTTCTCCGCATTCTTCGAGGACATCAAGAACAAAGCGAGAAGGGACAATGACCACGGCCAGGTCGATCTCATCAGGAATGTCTCTTATGCTAGCATAGCATTTTATTCCTAGGATTGCTTTGGCTTTGGGATTGACCGGATAGACGACCCCCTCGAACCGGCTGTCGATGATGTTGGACAGGACGGCCTGGCCAACGCTTCCTTTTTGCCTCGAGGCGCCGATGATGGCCATGGATTGAGGATAGAAGATTGCCTCGAGCTTGCCGTTATTTTTTATGATCATTTCTTGGCCTGCGGCTTTAAGGATTTCAAGACATGCTCCAGAAAAACTTCTTCCTGAACTGCGCCTTCGATAAAAGTATTCTCATTGATGACAGTTTTAGGAACGCCGAGAACATTGTATTTTTGGACAAGATGAGGAAATTCTGTTGCTTCGACCATGTCCGCCCTTATTCGAGTGGATTCAAGGGCAAATTGTTGAGCAAGGCGCACAGCGAGCGTGCAATAAGGGCAGGTTGGCGTGACATAAACTTGAATATGAACATCGCTCTCAATGGCCTTCAAGGCATCTTTTGTCTTCTGGCTCAGGCTGGTTTTTCCTTTGGAAACATCGACGATGGTCTCAACCAGGCTTGTGTATTCATATCCAGAAGGAATTCCAAAGAATCTTATGCCATAGTCTTCCTTGCCCATTACGGCAGTGGCCGGGATTTTGTCGATTTTGTATTCAGCCGTCTTTTCCCTGTCGCCGAGAAAATCATAGACAACAAGTTCGATTTTATCCGAGAGGGCACGGACTTCTTCAAGCATAGCTCTCGTTTCCCTGCAGAAAAGGCACTCCTGCCCTTTAAGGTATTCAGGAACGACGAGGCGCCTGGGCTCTTGAGTAAAAAAGAGCAGAGTGACTTTCGTCTCCAGTCCTTCATCGAATCTTTTTTTTGTCGCTTCTTTAATTTCTTTGTTGAGCATTTCCATATTCTTGCTTCCTCGCGCTCTAGAATTTTAATTCCATATCCTCTAGAAATCAACAAGATATCATCAGAAAACGTTTTCCATCTTTGATGACGCGGTGAAAACTAATGTATAATCCGTTCCTTATCGCCAGGTCACTTTGCTCCTGACGACGAGATAGGATACGTTGCTTTTATTTTCAACTAAAGAGGATAAATATTATGGATAAGAAAATTGGAATGAAAAAAGACAATCCTGCCAGGATAGCCAAGCTGGTCCTGACCTTATTAAAGGAAAATGCTGATCCCAGGCAGGCGAGGATGAATCAAAGATTTTTCAAAGAGCCTGTCAAGACTTACGGCCTTAGAGCCCATGCTATGCGCGACATTGCCAAGCAGGTCTATGGAATAATAAAGCCCCAATGGAAGGTGGAGGAGGTGATCATGCTGGGCGATATTCTTCTTCCCCATCCCTATGTTGAGGCTAAGGTTATTGTCGCTTTGCTACTTAACAAATTCAGCCGCGATTTGCTAAAAGAGGTTTTTTTTAAGGTTGAAGAGTGGCTTTCCTCTGATTATTTCAACAACTGGGCGGCTGTCGATGTTCTTTGCCCTGACGTCGTGGGTTCTCTCCTTTTAAAGTATGCGGAGCTCAGGGACAAAATTCTCGAATGGCCCTCCTCTTCTAACAAGTGGCTGAGGCGGGCAGCGGCTGTATCATTTATATTAATAGCCCGCAAAGGAAAAATGCTCGACACTGTTTATAAAATCCCGCCTTTGCTTTTCAGAGACGATGAGGATATCGTCCAGAAAGCCAACGGCTGGCTTCTCAAGGAGGCGGGAAAGACTGATTCAAAGCGGCTCAAAGATTTCTTGCTTGAGCATGGTCCGAGCATCCCGCGTACAACCCTTCGCTACGCCATCGAAAAGTTTAATGCTGAGGAGAGGAAGGAGATTCTTTCCCAAACCAGGAAGTTGCGCTGACTCGTCTAACCAAATATCACTCAATTTCGCCCGCCAAGATTTGCCTCGAAATAGCCCGTATGATATATTCATAAATTCTTTTTTTGGGATTTTTTTCAAGAAGGAGGCAAGATGAAATTAAAAAAATTAACCGGCCTAATCTTCATTTTATTTTTCTTTTCCATCGTTTCCCTTGCTGCCGATGAAGCACGTGTCCTGCGCTTTCCGGCGATCTCTGAGGACCAAATCGTATTCAGCTATGCCGGAGACCTTTATGCAGTTTCAGCGAAAGGCGGAATGGCCCGGAAGCTGACCAGCCATAAAGGCTTTGAGATTTTTCCCCGCTTTTCCCCTGACGGAAAATTCATAGCTTTTACCGGCGAGTATGACGGGAATCGCGAAGTCTATTTGATTCCGCGTGAGGGAGGAATCCCGAAGAGGCTGACCTTCACTCCCACCCTTTCCCGGGACGATGTCTCAGACCGGATGGGTCCGAACAACATTGTCATGGGCTGGAAGCATGATAACAATCATATCGTCTTCCGCTCGCGCATGCGCGAATGGAATGACTTCAACGGCCAGCTCTATCTTGCTTCGATTGAAGGCGGAATTCCTGAGCAGCTTCCTCTGCCTCGAGGAGGATTTTGCTCTTTTTCTCCTGATGACAAGAAACTGGCTTACAACCGCGTCTTTCGTGAATTCAGAACCTGGAAGCGCTATCGGGGCGGGATGGCTGATGATATCTGGGTCTATGACTTTGAGACAAGGAAGCTGGAGAACATCACCAACAACCCTGCCCTGGATATCATCCCCATGTGGACTGGAGACAGAATTTATTTTCTTTCTGACCGCGATGAAAACAAGAGGATGAACCTCTTTGTCTATGAATTAAAGACAAAAGAAACACGGAAGCTGACCAACTTCAAAGAGTTTGATATCAAATTTCCCAGCCTTGGACCGAAGGCCATTGTCTTTGAAAACGGCGGCTACCTCTACTGCTTTGACCTCGAAAAAGAAGCGGCCGAAAAAGTCCCGGTGACCATCTCCGATGATATGACCTCCAGCCGGAGCACGATTGCCAAAGTTAGCGAGAGGCTAACAAACTACGAAATCTCTCCTGATGGAAGCCGGGCGTTATTCGGAGCGCGGGGCGAGATATTCACTGTGCCGGCCAAATACGGGAATATCAGAAATCTGTCCAATACCTCGAATGTCCATGAGCGCAACTCAAAATGGTCGCCTGACGGCCAGTGGATCGCCTATATCTCAGATGCAAGCGGCGAGGACGAAATCTATATCATCAAACAGGATGGCTCTGATAAGCCTCAACAGATTACGACCGGGGCGGATACCTATAAATATGAGGTCTATTGGTCTCCAGATTCAAGGAAGATTCTGTGGAATGACAAGCTTTTGCGCCTCAATTATATCGATATCGAGTCAAAGAAAGCCACAGAAGTTGCCAGGGCCAAGATCGGCGAGATCGGGAGTTTTGCCTGGTCTTCGGACAGCAACTGGATAGCCTACGCCATGCCTGAAGAAGAGTCCATGACAAAAATCTATCTCTATGATTGTCAGAATCAGAAAACCCATGAAGTCACTGACGGCTGGTATTCTTCCTATTCGCCATGCTTTAGCTCGGATGGGAAATACCTCTTTTTCGTCTCAGACAGAGATTTCAATCCTATCTACAGCCGAACAGAATGGAACCATGCCTATCTCTCCATGTCCAAAATTTACTTAGTGACTCTTTCCAAGGAATTGAAATCCCCCTTTGAACCGAAGAGCGATGAGGTGGCTATAAAAAAAGACACTGCACAGGCTGAGAAAAAAGCCAAAGAAGAAGAAAAGAAGCCCCAGCTGGGCCAGGAGAAAGAAGCCAAGATAAAGGTCGACCCAGAGCGCATAAAAGAGCGAATCATCGCCTTACCCATCGACGTTGGATATTATTGGCAACTAACATCTGCCGCAGACACGCTCTATTACTTAAAAAGAGGGGATAGAGACAGAGAGACTTCTTTGAAGATGTACGACCTTAAAGAGCAGAAAGAGACAGACCTCGGCTCGATCAACGGCTACGAAATCTCGCATGACCGAAAGAAGATGCTTGTCCACCAGGGAAAAGATTTTGCCATCATCGACCTGCCCAAAGCTCCGGTCAAGATAACAGAGAAGCTCGAGCTCTCGGCTATGGAGATGAAGCTTGACCTGAAAGAGGAATGGAACCAGATTTTCAACGAGTGCTGGCGGCAGATGAAATATTTCTTCTATGCTCCCAACATGCACGGTGTGGATTGGCAGGCGATGAAAGCCCGCTACGAGCCTCTGGCAAAAGCTGTCAGCAACAGGGCTGACTTGACCTATGTCATCGGAGAGATGATTGGAGAGCTGAACATAGGCCACACTTATGTCGGCGGAGGCGACCTCCCCCAGGTGGAGAGAATCTATGTCGGAATGCTTGGCGCCCAGCTCAGCCGAGACATAAAATCTGGCTACTATAAAATCACAAAGGTTCTTAATGGACAGAATTGGAGTCCATCCCTTCGTTCCCCATTGACCGAGATCGGGGTCAATGTTAGAGAAGGGGAGTACATACTTGCCATCAACGGCAAGCCGACAAACACCATGGCTGATATCTATGAAGCTCTGCTCAACACTGTCGGCAAGCAGGTCACAGTCAAGATCAACTCCTTGCCAGAGGAGAAGGGCAGCCGGGAGATTGTCGTTGTTCCTACCAAGGATGAGCTCCCTCTTTATTATTACAACTGGGTCGAGAGCAATACCGAGAAGGTCGAAAAAGCAACAGCAGGCAAAGTTGGCTACATCCATATTCCTGATATGGGGCCTAGGGGCTTGAATGAATTCGTGAAGCATTTTTACCCCCAGCTTCGCAAGAAGGCTTTGATCATCGATGTTCGGGGCAATGGCGGAGGCAATGTCTCGTCGATGCTCATCGAGCGCTTAAGACGGGAGATTGTCATGGTTGAGATGTCGCGGGATACAATTCCAAGACCTGATCCTGAAGCAATGCTGCTCGGGCCTAAAGTCTGCTTGATCGATGAATTTTCAGCCTCGGATGGGGACATCTTTCCCTATCGTTTCAAGACTTATAAACTCGGCAAATTGATCGGAAAGCGCACCTGGGGCGGCGTTGTCGGCATCCGCGGCACTTTGCCTCTACTGGATGGAGGCTTTTTGATGAAGCCGGAGTTCGCTCCTTACAGCGTTGATGGCAAGGAGTGGATCATCGAAGGCCGCGGAGTCGAGCCTGATATCTATATAGATAACGACCCGGCCAAGGAATATGCCGGTATTGATGAGCAGCTGAATAAAGCCATCGAAGTCATCCTCGGAGAGCTGAAAACAAAAGGGGTGGAACTTGCTCCAATACCTCCTTATCCAAAGAAGGATAAGTGAATGTAAAATGATGAAAGTGAGCTGTCTGAATTGCGGCGTCACAAATAATTATCCAGAAGGCATCACAGGAAAGAAAGTTGTCTGCGGCCGCTGCAAAAGCACTCTTCCCCAGCCAGGCACAGTCATAGAATTGAATTTTGAGCAGGCTTCTGCATTCCTTGGAATTGCAGGTCTTCCGATACTGCTGGACTTTTATTCGCCGACCTGCGCTCCCTGTCTGGCGATGCATCCTGTGGTCCAAAGCCTTGCCCAAAGAAGAGCTGGAGAGATTATGGTAGCCAGAATAAACGTTGACCATAATCCTCAGCTTGCAGCCCAATTTGGAATTCAGGCAGTCCCAACTTTTGTGATTCTTCATAAAAGCCATGAAAGAGCAAGAACGAGCGGCGCGATGGGTGAGGCAGATTTCGCCTTTTGGGTGGCCAGCAAAATATAAGGCAGACACGAAGGTTAGTGGATAAGAGACCGTTTGAAGAAATAAGAAAAAAGGACTGTTCCCTTTTTTTGCAGAAGCTGTGTGTTTTTTATCCACTAACCTGAGCGTTTCTCAAAATAAGACTTGAAAACAGAAAGAAAAGATATTTAAATAAAATAGCGTGGAAAAGAGTTATAAACCGGATTGGAGAGGGATAAAGTGCAGAAAGAAAATCCTCGGAGCTTGAATCGCCGCCAGTTTATCACGGATTCTTTTTTGGGCTTGGCCACCCTGCCTGGATTGCGTTTTAAATCTCTGATGCAGACAACAAGAGGAAGAAGAGCCAGAGTCGTCCTTTACAAAACCCAGGACCGGAAGAAAGGGGTTCAAGAGGTCTTGAAACACTTGAGCTTTTCCCTTGTCGAAGGAAAGAGAGTTCTCATCAAGCCGAACTTTAACTCTGCTGATCCAACCCCAGGCTCGACTCATAATGACACGCTCAGCCAGTTGATTCAAGAAATAAAAGAGCGCGGAGCCGCAGAGATAACAGTCGGGGAAAGAAGCGGTCCGCCGCCGACCAAAAGAGTGCTTGAAGCCAAGGGAATTTTTGATTTGGCTCAGCAGTTGAATTTCAAGATCATCAATTTCGAAGAACTGGAAGAGAAGGATTGGGTGCATTTCAACCCCAAAGGCAACCACTGGCAGAATGGCTTCTATGCCGCGCGCCCTATCGTTGATGCCGAGTATGTCGTTTCAACCTGCTGTTTAAAAACCCATCAATATGGCGGAGTCTTTACCATGTCCTTAAAACTGGCCGTGGGCTTGACACCAAAGAGATTGATGAGAGAGCTCCATGGTTCAGCCCAAAACCAGAGGAAGATGATTGCCGAGATCAATCTTGCCTACAAACCTCAATTCATCGTCCTTGATGGAGTAGAAGCTTTTGTCGACGGCGGCCCGTCAGTCGGCACCAGAAAACAGGCAAATGTCTTTCTCGCCTCAAGGGACAGAGTGGCCATCGATGCCGTAGGAGTTGCTATCCTGAAAGAGCTGGGCTCGAATGAAGCCATAATGAAGCGCAAGATCTTTGAGCAGGAGCAGATTAAAAGGGCTGTGGAGCTGGGCTTGGGGATCAGCAGGCCAAGCCAGATTGAGCTCATCACCCCTGATGAGGCGTCCAGGGAGTATGGGAAGAAGATAAAGTCCATTCTTGCCCAGGGCTGATTTTTTCGACAAAAAAAGCAATTCTCCGACTAAAAGGTTGATGTCTTTCTACAACCTCATCCTATCCAGACGTTCCATCCGTCAATTCAAGCCTGAACCCGTTTCCAGGGAAATCCTAGAAAAGCTGGTCAACGCCGCAAGAATGGCTCCCTCTGCAGCCAACGTCCAACCTCTGGAGTATATTGTCGTCGATGACAAAGAGCTTAAGAAAAGGCTCTTCCCCTGCCTGAAGTGGGCGGCGTACATTGCTCCAGAAGGCAGCCCTCGGCCAGGGCATGAGCCTGCCGCTTACATTGTTGTCCTGGCCAATACATCGCTTAAAGAGAAGGGCTACGAATACGATGTCGGAGCTGCGGTTGAGAATATGATCCTTGCTGCCTGGGAGCAAAGGGTCGGGAGCTGTTGGATTATTTCTGTGGAAAGGGAGAAGGTTCAGGAGATATTGAAGATTCCCGATCAATATAAAATTGATTCAGTGTTAACTCTGGGCTTTCCTGATGAAAAGCCTGTCGTTGAGGAGATGAAGAATTCAGTGAAATATTGGAAAGACGAAGAAGGTCGACTCCATGTCCCTAAAAGGGGGCTAAAGAATATCATCCATTACAATGGCTTCTAGAGGACCATAAGGAGGATAAATGCGGTCTCTCGGACTTGTTTTGCTGGTCGGAGGCTTTCTCATCAGACTATTCACCTTTCTCTCCAACGTAAGCTTGGTGGCCATGGGCTTGGGAGCGGCGGTTGTTTCTATTTCATATTTAACAAGGAGAAGGTAAAAGTAAAGAATTTATTCCCGGCTACTGTAAGCTGTTGGATTAAGACTTTTGGGCCAGCAACAGGAACGCGGAAAATAAGGTCGTTGGCTTCTATCTCTATCCTGTTCAAGATTATCAAACACCTTAAGCTTATTTTTTCGGCGGCTAAGCCTCCTTCGCCAAGGATGATTTCGCAGGAACTCTTGTATTAGCCCTCCGCGGTTTCCGATTACTTCGCATTGCAGGATTTCCAAAGGATGATATCGAGAAAACCAGAAAGCTTGTCACCATAGGTGCCCATCGTTATAATTGTCATCCGATATATTGTTCGTTGCTTCTCGGTGGAAAAGGTTGAAGATTCAAGGAAGATGATAGAGAGGCTGAAGACTTTTGCCTTGCTTTATCAACTAATTATTGAGAGAATTAAAATGTCAGGCTTAAAAGAAGCTGATAAGTATTCACTCTCCTAAGAAAGACGAGTGAGGCGAAAAAAAATTCAATGGTGAAAAAAGTTTAGGTGCTAAAGGAGGTTGCAGTGAAACAACTCATCGAATTGATTGCCAAATCATTAGTTGACAACCCGAGCAAGGTAGAGGTTACCCAAATAGATGGGGAACAGAGCTCAATCCTTGAATTGAAGGTTGCTCAGGAAGATTTGGGCAAGGTTATCGGAAAAGAAGGAAGAACCGCTCAGGCTATCAGAGTCATTCTCGGTGCTGCTGGAATGAAGCTGAAAAAGAGATTTATTCTGGAGTTAGTCGAAAAGAAGTAATTTATCTATCATATTCATCCCGCCTTTCATGCCTCTTGACATTTTACAGTAAATACTGTATTCTCAGAACATTCTGATTATTAGGAGGAATCATATGAAGACTTGTAACTCTTCAGGCAGCAACCAGCCCTGCTGCAAAGTAGAGTCTGTGGTTAGCATCGATGAACGAGGCCAGATGGTACTACCCAAGGAAATCAGGGAAAAGGCCAATATTCGAGCCGGCGATAAGCTCGCACTTGTCAATTGGGGGCAGCAAGGGAGTATTGCCTGTATTGCGCTCATCAAGGTTGAAGATTTGAACAAAATGGTCCAACAAATGCTTGGTCCGGTTTTCAAAGAGACGTTTAAATAAGGAGTCAACTATGAAAAAAGACCAGATAAAAAAAATGGTTCGAGAAGGGTATGCTAAGGTTGCCCGCCGGAAAGGGGGATGTTGTGGACCCAAGGCCGCCTGCTGCGCTGCGGAAAACAACCTAGCCCAGAGCATTAGCAAACGAATCGGCTATAGTGATGAAGAGATTAAAGAGGTGCCTGAAGGAGCTAACCTGGGACTCGGCTGCGGCAATCCGATTGCCCTGGCGTCTTTAAAAGAAGGAGAGGTCGTCCTGGACCTTGGTTCCGGTGCTGGCTTTGATTGTTTTCTGGCGGCTTCAAGGGTAGGCTCCAAAGGCAAGGTTATCGGAGTGGACATGACTTCTGAAATGCTGGATAAAGCCAGGGAGAATGCCCGCAAGGGCAACTATAAGAATGTCGAATTCAGATTGGGTGAAATTGAAAACCTGCCCGTGGCAGATAATTCAGTGAATGTCATCATTTCCAATTGTGTCATAAATCTTTCTCCGGATAAGAAGCAAGTTTTTCAGGAAGCTTTTCGAGTTTTAAAGCCAGGCGGCAGATTGATGGTTTCGGATATCGTTACCTTTAAAGAGCTTCCTAAGCCTATCAAAGAATCTGCAGCCGCCTATATCGGATGTCTCTCAGGCGCCATCAAGAAAAGCGACTATCTCAAAGCGATCAAAGCTGCCGGATTCAAGGATGTAAAAATAGTGGAAGAAAACATTTTCCCACTTGAGTCAATGGCAAACGACCCCACAGCCAAGGCGATAATGGACAATATTAAAATTACCTTGGAAGAGATAAGAGAACTTGCAGCTTCAGTGGCCAGCATCAAAGTGCACGGAATTAAACCCAATTAGGTGATTGGGATAAGCAGGGATACAAGCTCAGATTTGCCTTTCATTCATTATAATGACACTTTACTTGAGGCGTTTGAATTAGCCTGGTTATAATATCTGTTGAACTCAGGACCAAAATAAAATAAGCATGATCTAGATATACCATAAGTAAGGCTATTTTTGTTCAAACTAAGCGGAGGCCCCTAGGGTGATAAAAGGCCAGCTTAAAATCCACCTCAAAAGGTGATTGATTCTAAGAAAAAATATCAGGTAAAAATTCATTTATAGGAGGAAAAGATGAGAAAGTTGATTTCCTTAACATTTTCTCTAGCTTTGCTCTTCGGCGCTTGTTCATCGGATAAAACAGGAAACTTCCGGCTTTATTTGACAGACAAACCGATTGTTGATGCTGAAAAAATATTGGTTAACATCAGTGAAATAAGAGTTCAAAAGACTGGGGAAGCTTTTTTAACTATATGGCAAGGAAGACAAACATTTGATCTTCTTGCTCTGAAAGCTAAGGAACAAAAGATAGTGGATATTCAGTTAGAAGAGGGTGATTATACACAAATTCGATTAATCGTCGACTCTGGATCAATCATTGTTAATGGTCAAAATTATGGAATGGAAGTTCCCAGCTCAGAGGTCAAGATCCCTGTAGTTTTCAGCATTAGTGAAGCCGGTGCTACGGAAATAGTTTTAGATTTTGACGCAGAAAACTCCATAGAGGTGGTGCACAATGGCGGAGGAGATAGTTACATTTTAAGGCCTGTCATTATAGTCAAGAGCATAAGCTACTGATTCAGGTGTTACCCAGAAAAATAATTCATTTTTAAGGTTATTTTTTAAGCATCTCAAAAATATTCTGTCTATTATTTCAATCTGAAGCTCCGCCTCATTGCAGGTAAACCACATCCGCGCTACATCGCTTTGCAGGAAGCTCTGATGGCCGCCGAGGCCGGAAGTGAATATTTTTCATGATTCATCTTTCCTCACCAATGTTGGATGTGAAAACAGAAGCGAAAATTCGTTCTCGGCCAGCGCCACCAAAAAGTAATTTCTTATATTTGAATAGCAATGCAAAGAAACTGAGAATTCATTCCCCGGCCACAGTCAGTTCCTGGACTAAGACTGTTGGGCCGGCAACAGGAACGCGGAAATCAAGGTCATTGCCGACAATCTCTATGTTGTTCAAGATATTGCCAAGATTTCCGGAGACGGTTATCTCTGAAACAGGATAGACAATCTTTCCTTTTTCCACCCAGAGGCCAAAGGCTCCGGTCGAGATATCTCCGTTGACAGGGTTGAGCCCGTGGCCTATGGTTCTGATCAGGATCAGGCCTTTATCCAGGGAAGAGATGATTTTTTCTGGGGAGGTTTCTCCAGGAACGAGGTAAAAATTGTTAGGGCCGACGCCAGCGCCGTCAGCGTTTCCGGTGGATTGGAGCTTGAGCTTGCGCGCGGCATAGGTGTTGCAGAGATAATTCCTGAGGATTCCTTTATCGACGACTAATGTCCTTTGAGAAGGGACTCCTTCGGAGTCAAAGGGCCTTGTGCCAAGCAAGCCAGGGATCAGGCCGTCGTCAAAAACAGTCACCTTATCGTTTCCAATCCTTTGGCCCAGCTTGTCAGCTAAAAATGAAGTTTTCTGATAGATGGACACACCTGAGACACAGGCAAAGAGAAAGCCGAGAAGCCAGGAGGTCATCATCGGCTCCAAGATAACAGGCACATTCTGCGATTTTATCTTTCTCGGGTTCAGCTGTCGCACAGTCCTCTCCACAGCTTTTTTAGCCACTTCTTGCGGCGATTCCAGTTGATGGAAATATCTTTTGGCGGAAAACCAGCCGTCCTCAACCTTGCTGTCCGTTTCACCGGCCTGAAGGCCAAGGCTCAGGCCGCAATAGGTTTGCTCATATTCCTGAAGGAAGCCGTTGGAATTTGCCAGGACAGCCTTGACCTCTCTTGTCT
>CAZJXZ010000042.1:0-15859 GCA_964549955.1 uncultured Eubacteriales bacterium | reverse complement strand
ACGCGCGGTCCTCTAGCCACGCCTGGGTTGTATCAGGTCAGGCTGACTGTCGGCGGAAGGTCGATGACTCAAACCTTCGAGTGGAAGAGAGACCCACGCCTTTTAGTGACTGCCCAAGACCTTCAAGAGCAGTTTGATTTTCTGCTCAGAATTCGCGACAAGGTAACTGAAATCAACAGGGCAATCAATCAGCTGCGAAGCGTGAAGAGACAAATAGAGAATATCTTGGGACAGGTCGAGGGCAGCGAAAAGGGAACGGAGATTATCGAGGCAGGAAAGCTCCTCCAGAAGAGGCTTATTGAAGTTGAAGACGCGCTCATCCAATCAAAATCCAAGAGCCCCCAGGACCCTCTCAATTACCCCATCATGCTCGACAATAAGATTGCAGCCCTGGCCTCAGTCGTGGCCAGCGCTGAAACTCGGCCTACAGAACAGTCCTACCAGGTTTTTAAAGAGCTGTCAGCAAAGGCGGATGAGCAACTTGCGTCGCTGAATTCTATTTACGGCGAGGATGTGGCTGATTTTAACAAGCTGGTCAGGAAAGCAGAGCTTCCAGCGATTACAATAAAGAAATAATAATGTCATTGAGGAGCGAAGCGACGAAACAATCTCGTAAGAAAAAGAGATTGAGCAGCCTGTTCCGAGTAAAGTGAGGAATCTTCTTTGTTCATTGCAACGGCGGCGTCGGATAGCCGCATTCTTTCCGATCGTTCGTAATGAATGGCTGTTTCATGATATTTATTGTGCTATTATTTTAGCGTTTTGTTGGAATGAATAAGATGGCAAGACGGATGAGTTATGTATAAGAAAGTTACAGAGAAAATCATAGAGAAATTAGAGCAAATCGTCGGCCGTGAGAATTTGATTCTCGACCCGGAAAAAATGGCCGATTACAGCCACGATGAGTTCTGGCTGGCGGATATCGCCAGCATGCCGGAGCTTGTCGTCAAGCCGCGGAACACAGAAGAAGTATCAGAAATTCTTAGGCTGGCAGAAAGTGAGAGGATCCCTGTAACCCCCCGCGGCGGTGCAACCGGGCTCTGCGGAGGTTGCGTCCCTTCTCATGGAGGAATCGTATTGTCCTTGGAGAGAATGAACCGGATTGTCGAGATTGACTCCGAGAACCAGATGGCTGTTGTCGAGGCAGGAGTGACTCTCAAGGATTTTTATGGAGCCGTGGAGGAGTCGGGGCTTTTCTTTCCTCCACATCCCGGCGAGGAGAGCGCCATGTTCGGAGGTCTCATCGCCACCAATGCCGGCGGAAGCCGCGCGGTCAAATACGGTGTCATCAGGAATTATGTCAGAGGATTGGAGGTTGTCCTGCCAGGGGGTTCGGTCGTCCATCTCGGCGGGAAACTGATGAAGAGCAGCACAGGATACAGCCTTCTCAACTTGATGGTCGGCTCTGAAGGGACGCTGGGAGTCATCACTCGAGCCACGATTCAGCTCATGCCTCCTTCTCAGGCCACAAGGTCTCTCATCATTCCTTATGATGAGCTGGAAGATGCCATCGAAACTGTTCCTCTTCTCATCCGGAGAAAGATACTGCCCATGGCCGTCGAGTTCATGGAGAGAGAGGTTGTCCAGATAACAGAGAAATTTCTCAAGAAGAAGTGGCCCTGTTCCCTGGGAAAGACCTATCTGCTGATCATCCTCGATGCCTCGGGCGAAGAGGAGATGGCCAGGCTTTCCGAGACTGTGGCCGAGGTCTGTCTGGAAAAGGGCGCTCTGGATGTTTATGTCGCAGACAGCGCTGACAAGCAGAGGCTTGTCCTGGATATCCGGAGCAAATTCTATGAGGCGCTCAAGGCCGGCATGGTCGAACTTCTCGACATCTCTGTTCCAAGGGCGGAGATTGCCGAACATGTGAAGAGAATTCATGAGATTTCCCTCAAGCACGGCCTCTGGCTTCCGACCTACGGCCATGCGGCTGACGGCAATGTCCATTCCCACATCATGAAGGCACGCTACGAGGGTGGGAAGCTTATTCCGCTTGCTGAGGATGAATGGCGCAAAAAGAGCGACTTGGTCCGTCAGGAGCTCTACCGCGATTGTAAAGAGAGAGGAGGAGTGATTTCAGGCGAACATGGAGTGGGGCTTGTTAAGAAGCGCTACCTCTCTTATGTTATCGGAGAGGAAGAAATCCGGCTGATGAAGGGAATAAAGAAAATTTTTGACCCTCATGGCATCCTCAATCCAGGTAAAATCTTTGATTAGACATCAAAACTGGCAGCGATAACGTAACGACTCAGATTTTTATATAAATTTGATGGAGGAGGAGATGAGAATTCGGAACTTTTTTAACTTGCTCTTCGTTCTAACGCTCATAATCGCTCTGAATTTGAACTCGGCCGCTCTAAGCCAGCGCGATAAAAACTCAGCCGAGAAAATGAGTATCGAGCCCGGAATTTTTCGAAATCTTCAATGGCGGAATATCGGTCCGGCAAACATGAGCGGACGGACGACTGACATCGAGGGTGTTCCCGGGAGGCCGGAGGTGGTCTATGTTGGAACAGCTTCAGGCGGAGTGTGGAAGACGACGAATGGAGGCATAAGCTGGAAGCCGATCTTTGATAAGCAGGAAATTGCTTCCATAGGAGATATCACCCTCGAGCCTGGCAGTCCTGACGTCATCTATGTCGGCACAGGAGAGTCAAATGTCCGCAACTCAGTCTCTTTCGGCAATGGAGTTTATAAATCGACTGACGGAGGAGAAACCTGGCGCTATTTAGGGCTGGCTGATACAGAGCGAATCTCCCGAATCGTCATTAGCCCTCATAACCCGAATATCATCTTTGTCGGAGCTTTGGGCCATGCTTTTGGCCCTAACAAGGAGCGCGGAGTTTTCATGAGCAGAGACGGAGGTGAGACCTGGGAGAAAGTTCTTTACAGCGATGAACGCCATGGAGTCTCTGACCTGGATATAGACTTCCAGAATCCAAACATCGTCTACGCTGCTCTCTGGCGTTTCGAAAGAAAGCCCTGGACATTCATCAGCGGAGATAGCGAAGGAGGAGTCTACAGGTCAATCGACGCTGGAAGAACCTGGACAAAATTGAGCAAAGGATTGCCCAATCTTGTGGGAAGGATCGGGGTAAAGGTCTCGATGAGCAACCCTAACGTGGTTTATGTCATCGCTGAATCTCAGGAAGGAACTCTCTACCGCTCGGATGACAGGGGAGAGACCTTCCGCCTCGTCTCCAAGAATGTGAACATCGTTTCTCGGGGCTTTTATTACACCGACCTCAGGGTTGACCCTGCTGATGAAAATCGGGTTTATGCCGTCTCCTCCCAGCTTCTCCTTTCAGTTGACGGCGGCAAAAATTTCAATCGAATCTCTCCCTCCACTCATGTCGACTTCCACACACTCTGGATAGACCCGCTCAATCCAAGCCGGATGTGGCAGGGACAGGACGGCGGCATCGCTGTTTCCTACGACCGAGGCAGGAGCTGGGAGTATGTCAACAACTTCCCTATAGGCCAGTTCTATCAAATCTGCGCTGACAACCGCGTGCCATTCTACTACGTCGGAGGAGGATTGCAGGATAACGGCACCTGGTACGGTCCAAGCCGCACCAAGGACACCTTTGGAATCCTCAACGATGACTGGCAGATGATCAGCTTTGGCGATGGCTTTCATCTAGTCGTCCATCCCGAAAACCCCGAGCTTTTCCTGAGCGAGTCTCAGGGCGGGAACGTGATGAGAACGAATATGCAGACACGGGAGCAGCAGGCGGTGAGCCCTCAACCTCGCCGGGCTGACGGAGCTCCGGTCAATATGCTGAAATACAGGTTCAACTGGAACACGCCCATCGTTGCTTCGCCTCATGACCAGAAGGTTATCTATCTCGGCGCCAATGTCGTTTTCAAGTCTGCGGATTTTGGGAGCACTTGGGAGACCATAAGCCCTGACCTGACAACGAACAATCCGGAGAAACAGAAAACAGCCGGAGGCCCGGCCTGGCCTGAGAACACTTCAGCAGAGTATCACTGCACCATAATCAGCCTGGCAGAGTCGCCGATCCAGCCTGGAATCCTCTGGGCAGGCACGGATGACGGAAACCTTCAGGTTTCGATGAATGGCGGTGCAGTCTGGAAAAATGTCCTTGAAAATGTTCCTGATATACCAGCACATTCTCCTGTCTCTCATATCGAGCCTTCGCTGACATCAGCTGGCATGGCCTACTGTTCCTTTGACCGCCACATGTTCGATGACTTCCATCCCTATGTCTTCAAGACAAAAGACTTTGGCCGAACCTGGACGAATATCAGCCAAGGGCTTCCTGATAGGGCCTATGTCTGGGTGGTCAGGGAAGACCCGAAGAATACGAATATTATCTACTTGGGCACAGAGCTTGGCCTCTTCGTTTCTTTTAATGGCGGGGAAAGTTGGATGAAGTTCCACATGGCGAATCTTCCTCCGGTCGCTGTCCATGACATCCTGGTCCATCCCAGGGAGAACGACCTGATCCTTGGGACTCACGGTAGGAGCATCTGGATTTTTGATGACGCCTCCTGCTTGCAGCAGGTAAGCCCTGAGCTCCTTGCCGGCCCGGCGCACCTTTTTAATATCAGGCCCGCGCTTCGCCATGCGGTGAAACCTGTTCGCTATGGCATTGGCGATAAGCCATTCAGAGGCTTGAATCCTCCCTATGGAGCACTGCTCACTTATTATCTTAAAGAAAAGGTTGAGCCGAAAAGCGAGCTGAAGATTGAGGTTCTGGATAAATCAGGGAAGGTTATTCGAGAGATCAAAGACATTCCCCAGGAGGCGGGCTTGAACCGTGTTGCCTGGGATTTGCGTCTTGAAGGTCCGCGCCCCAGACGTGAAGCCAAAGCTGAAGAAGACTTTTTCTTCAGAGGGCCCCGCGGGCCGCAGGCCTTGCCTGGAAATTACACCGTGCGGCTGACTCTAAAAGGCCAAAGCCTGGAAAAGCCGTTGGAAGTGAGGCTCGACCCCTTGCTGGATATTTCTCTGGATAAACTTTCTCAGCAGCAGCAATATTCTTTGAATCTCAGGGACATGCAGTCTATGGTTAACGATGGCTTGCGCGCTCTTGACATGCTTAGAGCTCAGGTCGATGAGAGAAAAAATATGGTCGAGAAGTTGAGCAAAGATTTTTCAGCAGAAGTCTTGGGAGTCGTCGATTCACACCTGAACAAGATAGATTCAATTCAGGAAATTCTTGTCAGGCCAGAAGGAAAGGCATTCTGGAGTGAAGGGCCGAGGCTCGCCGAACGCTTGAACTCTCTTTTCGCTTCGATAGAGCAAGTTGATGCCGCACCGACAAAAGCCCAGGTCGAATACTTCAAGGAGCTTGAGGAAGAATTCAAAGCTGCCATGGGCGAGGTGAATCGCTATTTAGCTCAGACGGTTCAGGAGCTCAACAACAAATTGGCAGAGCGCAAGCTTCCTTTGGTCTTCGTTCCAGAGCCGATTCCAATAGGGAAGAAGTGAAGGGAGCATCTTTTTTCGGTGATGGAAAGTCACATTATGGCTCAGGCTGGGTGTTTCGAAAACACGCAGGCTTCGCTCTCCTCTCCCTTCGGTCGAGGAACCATGCCCGCTCAGCCTTCAAACGGTTTTCTCAACACCCAGCCTGAGCCAAGTTCATGAATTACTTTTTGCCTTTGCTTGGTATCATAGAAAAAAGATGCTCAGAGAAGAAATAAGTGAAATAGGATGAAGATACTCATCATTGGCGGGACTCGCTTTTTCGGCTATTTTATTGCCAGGCGTCTTCTCGATGACGGCCATCAGGTCACGCTTTTCAACCGCGGGAAAACTCCTGATGATTTTGGCGAGAGAATCGGGCGTATAAAGGGTGACAGAAACGACTCCAGGGATTTCTTGGAGAAGTTTGAAGGGCAAGATTTCGATGTGGTGATTGACATGATTGCTTTCAAAGCCGAGGACAGCAGGGTTGCCGTGGAAGCCTTTGCAGGAAATGTTGGTCATTTTATTCATATCAGCACCGGCTCGGTCTATATTGTCACCAAAGATTTTCCCTGTCCTTTGCGTGAAGAGGACTTTGACCGCCCTCTTTATCCCAGGCCTGAAGGAAATGACGAATGGTGGAATTACGGATACCACAAGAGAAAATGCGAGGAAATTCTTCGCGAAGCTTTCGAGAGTCAAGGCTTTCCGGTGACCATGCTCCGCCTGCCGATTGTCATCGGTGAGAGAGACTACACTCTCAGGGCTTATTCTTATTTCATTCGAATTCTTGACGGAAAGCCTCTGATTCTTCCTGACAGCGGCTTGAACGTTTTCACTCACATTTATCAGGATGATATCGCGAGAACAGTGGCCATGAACCTGATGAACGAATCATCTTTCGGCCAGGCCTACAACCTCGCTCAGGCTGAAGTCTTGACTTTGAGGGCCTTTGTCCTGAAAGCTGCTGAGGTTTTGAGCAAAAAGGTTGAGCTTGTGGATATTCCTTCTTCTGTTTTAGAGGAGGCAGGATTGGGGACGGCGTTCTCGCCTTTTTTCACGCGCAGGCCATTCATTCTTGATACCCAGAAGGCGAGAAGAGATTTGAATTTTATTCCTACTCCTTTTGACGTCTGGATTAAAAAGACAGCGAATTGGTTTATCAAGGATTATAAAGGCGGGCCGCCCGAAAACTATCGGATGAGAAAGAGGGAGATAGAAATCGTCGAGGATTATAAAAGAGCAATTGAATCGCTGATTAGATAAGATTATTCTGCAAAATACGGCCTTTGTAAGCGTGAAGATATTACTTAGAAAAGGAGAGTCTCATGGCTGATTTGACCACTACTTACATGGGATTAACCCTTCCAAACCCGATCATCGTCTCCAGCAGCGACCTGACCAAGACCTCGGCCGGAGTTAAGAAATGCGAGGAATCAGGCGCTGGTGCGGTGATTCTAAAATCCATTTTTGAAGAGCAGTTCCAGATAAAGGAAGAGGCTTTACCCGAAGGATATGGGATTTATCCTGAAGCCTTGGATTATCTGCGGAGCGGAGGATTGCTCGAGTATGCTCCGCAGCAGGTCTGCCGGATGATTGAGCAAGTCAAGAAAGAGGTCAAGATCCCAGTTATTGCCAGCATCAATTGCCAGTCTCACCGCCTGTGGCCCAGGTTTGCCCGCCAGCTCCAGGACGCAGGAGCAGATGGCCTTGAGCTCAACATCTATTTTCTTCCTCTCGACCTTGGGATTCCTGGAAAAGAATACGAGGAGCGGCATCTTCATATTCTGGGCGAAGTGAAAAAGGCAGTCTCGATTCCAGTTGCCGTAAAATTGAATTATCAGCTGACGTCCATTCCTTACCTCGCCTCCAGGCTGAAAGAGGCTGGCTGCGATGCGCTCGTTCTTTTCAACTGGTTTCTCGAGCCTGAGATTGATGCCGAGAGTCTCAAGGCGAAAAGCATAATCGGCAGAGGAAATTTCCGCCATTCTCTAAAGTGGGTTGCGCTTCTTTCAGGAAGAGTCGATTGTGATCTCGCCTCTTCTGGAGGAGTCGGCAGCGCCGAGGATGCCGTCAAACAAATTCTGGCTGGAGCTTCTGCTGTCCAGGTTTGCTCCCTTTTCTTCCAGAAGGGGCTCAAGGCTGTGAAAGACCTTGTCCAGGGAGTTGAAGCCTGGATGAACAGGCACCGCTACGCAAAGATTGAGGATTTTAAAGGAGAGCTTTCTTTCAAGAAACAAGAACTGTCTTTTAAAGGCGGTGGAGAGGCAGAGGCTTATTTCCGGGCTCAGTATTTAAAGGCCTATTCAAAAAGATAGAATAAGAAATAAAAAAGTGATAAATGACTAAAAAAATGGGGGACACAATGGAAAGAATCAATGAAATCTTCGTTATCCTGGAAAATCGGCCTTCGACCTTAGGCGAGCTGTGCAGCCACTTGGCCGAAGAAGGTATCAACATCGAGGCGATCGGCGTCTTCCAAGATACGGCAAAACTCCACGTCAATAACATCTCAAAGGCTCAGAAAATCCTGAACAAGCTGAACTATACGACAGAGCTGAGGGAAGTTATTAGAGTTGACCTCGAGAACAGGCCAGGAGCACTGGCCGAGCTGGCCACAAAACTGGGAAACAAAGGCATCAACATTGAATATTGCTACGGAACCTTGAGTAAGAAAGGCGAGCGGGTTTCGGTTGTCCTCGATGTTTCGGATATCGAAAGGGCAACTAAGATTCTAGAAGAATAAAAGAAAAGGAAGCATCGCGAGTTCCGTGACGAGGCTGAAGGTTGGGGAGAGAAGCAGCCTATCATCTTGATATCACGGAGCCCGGAAGCTTGCTTGCCCAAGCTAAAATTTAACGAGGCATAATCAACATGAATTGGAGTATAAGATTGAGAAAAAGCAAGAAAATGCTTGATGACCTGAAAATTTGTTCTCTCTTTCTGTTGCTCGGATTAGGATTTTGCCTTTTTCTGGTGACGGACTGCAAGCTGTTTAAAAAAAGAGAAAACTTTCTCTGCAGCCTAGTTGAGCTGAGGGATAATCCTAATTCTGGATATTATGATGCCATTATCAAAATCGAGCGCCTAAGGCCAGATGATAACCTCAAAGCAAGCTTTGGCGTTTTTACTCCGTCCAGCGTCTACGAATTGGCTGCCCTTTCTTTTGTGGAGGATGGACAGGATGCCGAGCGGCTTGATGTAGGAGATGTTTTTACCGTTCCCTTGCGCAAACCTGATTGGAAAATTACGGTAAGAGGGCAGAATGATATCCAATGTGTCAACAATTTTTGGGAGATGTTGCCTGTAGATGACCAATGGCATCCGACGAAATCAGAAGCGATGGAAGTCGCTCAAAGCGTTGAAGCGGATATCGTTGATGGCCTTCCCAAGCCTGTGGCCAAGACTCTCCCTGAAGAGTGGCAGCTAGTCGATGAGAAACTTCCTGAGCTGGACAATCCTAACGGATATGTCATCTATCAAAAACTGCGTGCAGAAGAAGTCAAAGAAGAAGTCAATATCCAGTATTACTTTTTGACCCAGTCGGAAATCAAAGAGGTTACCTCAACTTCAGAAATCGCATTTCTTTCCCAATGGGCAGACTGGGCAAAGAAATTTGGGAGGCAAGGGACAATTGCCGGCCATAATGCTATTTATTTGGACATGCAAGATAGCGGTGAATTCGGCTGGGCTTTCAGATATGCTTACATCGATTCAGAAATGGCTATTCAAATCGAGATCAATGCCGACCCCCTGGAATGGGTGAAAACTGAACAGGAAAAAATTCTGGAAGGAAAGACGAAGAATGTCTTCCTCCGCTACGGATATGGACCGCTGGGAGACCTCGAATGGCAGATCATGATTGAAATCCGGATGAATGGGGAAGGCGAATTCCATAAAAGGTCTAAAGAGGGGACAATCGTCCAAAAGGCATTCCGTTTGGATGACAGAGAGCTTGGAGAAATTCAAAAAGCTATTGACGACAATCAGTTTAAAGAATTGCGCTCGCGGTCCGGCCTTCCCGGAGGAAAGACGTCATTCCTCTCGGTGAGAATCGGTGATCAATACCACACGGTGGAGCTTAAGAATGTCGCACTTCCACTTTATCAAAACATAGAACGGGCGATACAGAAAATTGTGCTGCCCAAGGTGAATGAAACCATAAAATGATGTTCGCTCTTATTCTCTTTTTTTGCCTTTGCCTGTATGCAAGCCAAAGGCCGCGCTGACCTTGAAGAACTGGAAGCCTTTGTCCGCTGTTTTTATCTTGCTATAAGGAGTGAGAGATGGCTGAAAGAGTAAAGAAGAGAAATATCCTTTTTACCTTCCCCCAGACATTCTGGGTAGCCAATCTGATGGAGCTTTTCGAGCGCGGTGCCTATTACGGGATGAATTCTGTCTTGGCTGTTTATCTGGCTGATATTCTTCATTTCGAGAAGCAGGCGATCGGTTTGCTTCAAGGCTTTGTCTATGCCCTGACCTATATCCTGCCTATCATCGGAGGCGCTCTGGCTGACCGCCTGGGCTACCGCAGGATGCTGCTTCTGGCTTTCTCTTTGTTGACCATCGGATATTTTGCCAGCGGCAATTTTGACTCCTACGGCTTAATCTTTCTCTTTCTTTTGGTCATGGCCAGCGGAAGCGGACTTTTCAAACCCATCATTTCCGGGACGATCGCCCGGACGACAACCAAGGAAAACAGCGGCTTCGGCTTTGGAGTCTACTACTGGAGCATCAACCTTGGAGCCTTTCTTGCGCCTTTCTTTGTCAGCTGGGTCAAAGGATTCAACTGGCGCTATGTCTTTTTTTCTTCGGCGGTCTGGTGCTTTCTGATGCTTATCCCGGCAATTTTTATTTACAAAGACCCGCAGAGGCCGGAAACGACCAAGTCCATCAGCCAAGTGATGAAAGAGTCCTTGCTTGTTTTGAGCAATTCAAGGTTCATGTTGCTGATCATTGTCTATTCCTGCTTCTGGATTCTTTATTTTCAGACGTTCGGCTCTGTTCTCTGGTATCTGCGGGATTTTATTCACCGCGCCCCTGTTGACCGCTTCATGCAGAAAGTCTTCTTACTCAAGCCTTTTAAATTCGATGCCGAGTTTGTGACTATCATTAATGCCGGGACTATCGTTCTTCTGGTGATAGTCATCAGCCGCATTGTCACTCGAATGAAGACCCTTCCAGTCATGGCCTCAGGGATCATCATCGGCTCAGGAGGGTTTTTAGTCTTGGCTCTGACCCGAAGCGCCTGGATGTTTGTCCTGGGCGTTGCTGTTTTTTCTATCGGTGAGATGACCGCCCATCCCAAGTATTACAGCTATGTCGGCAGCATAGCTCCCCAGGATAAGAAGGCGGTTTACATGGGCTATGCCTTTCTTTACGGCGTTTTTGGAAGCCTGATTGGATTCAATCTTGGAGCAGCCCTCTATGAGAAGATTCTCAAGCCCGTTGTCCCTTCGGCTGATGCTGTGGAGTCAGGCATTCCGCTGGCAGCAGAGACGGTGAGACAGGCCAGGCTCTTCTGGCTGGTCTTTGCTCTGCTCGGGATTTTCTGTGTCGGCGGTGTGCTTCTTTACAATCGCTTCTTTTCCCAGGATACTCCGCAAGCAAACCGTTGCGCCTGGAAAATCATGCTCGGCGTATACAGCCTCATCGGCGCTGCCGGGCTTTATTTCTTTATCTCCGCCCTTTTCCTCACTGACCAGGTCCAGTGGAGGACTTTAGTCCAGGCCTTGATTATGCTCGCCTTTGGAGCTGGCGGTTTGATGGTCAGCTTGAGGCGGAGCTGATGAGGTTCCTTACAGAGTATTTAGTTTTTGATGCAAAAAAGAAGCAATCATACAATCAGCATCAAAACATATCGGCTTTATTTTTAGCAAATTAAGATAATCCCTATCTAGAGAAGGGCCGCCTCAAGTTTGTTCGCTCTTAGACATCAAAATTTTAAGCTTTAGATTGTTTAATTCATCTGTTAAATAAAAAGCGTGACATCGGATTGCTGGGCCTGTTCGATAAAGAAGGCAACACCGACGCACTGGGCGACCTCATCGACCATCGTCTCCTTGGGGATTTCCATGACGGCCATGCTCATCTGGCAGCCGTAGAACTTCACGCCGAGGTCGATGGCCATCTGCCTCAGCTCAGCCAGCGAAGGAACTCTCTTGGCCCTCATCATCTTCTTGAACATCCAGCGTCCGATTCCGCCGAAGCTCATTTTGCTCGGGCTGGCGCGGTTGATGTCTCCGCCGTAGAAAAGGCCGAGCAGCCGGCCGAAAAAGCTTTTTCCAGTCCTGACTTTTTTCTTGAGCGCGCGCAGGCCCCAAAAAGTGAAAAACATGATGACCTCCATGTTGGAGGCAGCAGCGCCGGTGGCGATGATGAAGGCGGCAAATAGTTTGTCCATATCACCGCTGAAAATCATCATTGAAAGTTTTTTCTTTTTCTCTTCTTTCATTGTTCGAGAAACCCTCCTTGGGCTAGGACTTATAGAGAAAATTAATTTTGTTACTTTGTCATCGCAAACGACCGAAGGGAGCGCGGCAATCTAACATGTAAAAATTATATCTCTATTGGTCTCTGCTTATCAGTAAAAATAATTCCTCTTGCTCTCGAGTAAAGCAAAAATTTTTTTTGCTTGAATTTTTTCGGCAGCTGAAGTCTATTCGATTTCTGGGTAGAGCAGGGAGTTGAGCAAGAATTTATATGTGCCGTGGGATTGAGCGCGGAACTGGCAGCGGATGCCGATGAGGATGATATGGCCTTTCTTGTACTTGGTATCGACCACTGCGGCTGTGCGGGCAATTGCCTCCTCTCCCAGAAGCCAGCCGCTCAAAAGAATGTCCTCTTCCGGGTAGCTGGCGACAACTTTTCTGTCCCATTCGCCGGAGGGAATCATGGTGTTGAAGGCAAGGCTGTTGGAGAACATGGCCGCAGTCTCTTTGGGCAATCCGTACCCCAGCGGAGATTGATTGTCGACGATAATTTTCAAGATAGATGTCGGGCAAAAGAATTTGGTTCGGTCCACTCTTTCCAGTGCATTCCTGGCCGGAGCTCCAGTAAATTCCCTATAAGCAACTTCACAGGCGTTGTTGAGTGTGACCAGAATTCCTCCCTTTTCAACAAAGCTTTTTAAAGCCTCAACTCCTTCCTTTCCAATGCCTCCTTCATATTCAGGAGGGACTTCAGTGATAAACCTGGCAAAGGGAGAGGTCGGACTTGGTTTTCCGGAGATGATGATATCAGCGTTTTCATCGGCAAAGACAATCACCTCGTATTTGGCCTTCAGGTCAACTTTTGCCTCTTCCTTTTGCTCCTTTACTTCCTTGGCTTCTTTTTCTTCCTTGCCTTCTTTAGCTGCCTTGAAGTCATTGTTGTGCAAGGTTGTGAAAGGAATGCCCATGTCGTCAAAGACATACCTTGTCCAGCCTTCATCCATGTTGCTTCTCCAGGACTGGTAGAGGCCGATCCTAGGATGCTTGAGCGGAGATTTAGGGAGATCGGCAATGTTTTCGAGCTCATAGGCCTTAAGATGCCATTTTTCCAGGAGAGCAGGGAGGAGCTTCTGGGCTTCAGGCGTGTTCTTGAAGATGAAACTTCCGGCTTCCGCTTTGAATCCCGGTTTTTCTATCATTTCTTTTGACCTGAACATCTCGACATTGTTCTTGAGCAGAGCTAAAGCCACGGCATAAGAGGCGTTCATCCTTGAATCAAGGACAACATAAGCTGAGGATGGCTTTGGCGCCACAAGCGATGGGTAGGGGACTTTTCCCAGTTTTTCAAGCTTAGCTTCAAATGGAGTTTCAATCCTCTCGCAGTCAACTCCCATCTGGAGAGGAAGAGTCCAGCCCGCATTGTCGTAGGGAGGAACAGGAGGGCCGCCGGCGTACTGACGGATATCCGGATATTTTTGTCTTTCGAGCAGAGCCTGGGCATAAGGCTTGTAAGGCTGCGACATCTTGACCACAAAGGAGCCGGTCGGATAGAACTTTCCTTCGGCAAAGAAATCCTCTTTGGCCTGATGGACTTCAACCCCGCCAAACATAAGGACATCAAGCATCCGCAGCGCGGTTGGATAATCGCGCTGTTTGGCCGGGATAATGAAAGCATAAGGCTCTCCTTTTTCTCTTATCTCTATGGAGTTTTTATACATCCGGTAAAAGTTATAGAGGAAATCTTCTTTGTAAAGATGGGCTGTTTTTATCAGGCTCAAGGAGAGAGTCAGCTCATAATCCACCAGGTCTCTCAGCCTCCACCAGCCTCCTGGCCAGGGGTCTGGGAATTCCATCTGTTTTTGATAATAGGATTGAGGAACTTCAGTCGGCTCGATATAAATGGGCGTGGCAACTCTGACTGAAGCCATCTCGCTTAGCATCCCGGCAACGTTATGTAGCCAGGAAGTATCATCGCAGGCGCCGATCCACCATCCTGTATAGCTTCTTCCATGGACAACGCCCCTGAATCCATTCTTCTGCAGGTCATAAGCCATGTTGGCTCCGTAGAGGTTGACGGCTCGCCAGAGAAGCGGCTGGACGTTGGGAATCGGAGGGTTCATGTAGGGAGGGATAAAGAGGCGAGCGCCGGTGGAGCCCATCTGGTGCTCATCGATATGAACCTGGGGCAGCCAGTCGTGATAAAGGATTTTAGACACAGCCTTTGTTTCCGAGAGGTTGAACATAAAATAATCGCGATTATTGTCGTGGCCGGCATAATGATGATAGAGCCAGGGCATACTGCCCCCTTCGTATTTGGTGCCGACATATTTACGGTACCATTCGGTGACCATCTGCTCGCCGTCTGGATTTATGGTCGGGACAAGGAGAACGATGACATCATCCAGGACTTTTTCTGAGTCAAAAGGAGTTTCGCCTTTGGCCAGCTTATAAGCAAGCTCCATCGACATCTGAGCTGAGGCGATTTCTGAGGCGTGAATGTTGCAGGTGATGAGAACGATGATTTTTCCTTCTTTGGCAAGTTTCTTGGCTTCTTTTGCGGGAAGGATTCTCGGGTCTCTCAGCTTTTTCACGATTTCACGGTAGGTATCGATCTTGGACATGTTTTTCTCAGCGGTGATGACAGCCATGACCATCGGCTTTTTGAGGGTGGAAGTGCCGATATTTATAACCTTAACCCTTGCCGATTCCTGGTCGAGCTTCTGGAAATAGGCCAGGATTTGACTGTAGTCAGCCAGCTTTCTGTCTTCACCGACTTTAAAGCCCAAGAAACTTTCAGGAGACGTCTGCGCCCTGAGAAAGCAGGTTATAAAAAGCGATAAAAACAGAATGGCAGACATTATGGCAATTCTCTTGCTTCTTCTCATTGAAACCTCCTTCTTTATGAGTAGATGTTTTTCTATCACTTGCCATTATGCCTGTCAAGCGGAACGGGACCCATAACGACAGGTTCAGAACATATGATTTTAGCAAAAGTATCAAGTTGTTATTTGTGCGAAGGCCATAGGATTAAGATGGGTTCGGAATTCCGGATGAATCATGACAAAAAGGGGACAGTCCCCTTTGCGCGGATTTTTATTAATTTCTTTCAGTACGATTGGATTAGAAAAAAAAATTGATGTGTAAAAAGGTTGAGCGTCATATTGAAGAGCGAAAAAACAAAAGACGGTTAATCCCTCGAGCTTCTCAGAAGAAAGAGCCTGAGGAGCTGGACAAGGGCCACAGCAGTTGCTGCCACATAGGTTAAGGCTGCGGCTGAGAGGACCTTTCGAGCTCCGACAATTTCCTCGCTATCCAAATATCTTCCTTCTCTGAGAAGCGCCAAAGCCCGCCGGGAGGCATTGAATTCCACTGGAAGAGTCAGGACTGTAAAGAACACGGCTCCGGCAAAGAGGAGAATGCCCAAGTCCATCAAGAAGTTAGAACCCTGCCGGCTGAAGAGGAAGCCGATGATAAAGAGAGGAAAAGCAAGGGTCGAGCCGATGTTAGCCACTGGATAGATGGCGTTTCTGATATGAAGAGGGAAATAGCCTGATTGATGCTGAGCCGCATGCCCGGCTTCATGGGCGGCAATCCCTAATGCAGCCAGAGAATTGCTGTTATAAACTCCCTCTGAAAGACGAAGAACCTTCTTTCGAGGGTCGTAATGGTCGGTGAGCTGACCCCGTATCTTTTCTATCCTGACCTCACCTGCGCCGCTCGAGCTCAAGATTTGCTGGGCGACCTCAGCGGCTGAAATGCGGGAAGAGGCCATCGTCCGGCTAAAGCGGCTGTAAGTGCTCCTCACTTTTTGCTGAGCATAGACGGCCAGAATGAAGGCAGGAATGAGAAGGATGTAGGTGTAATCCCAATAAAACATCTTTTTACTCCATATTAATCTTAAAAAATTATAATACCAATTCATGTTTTTCTATGTCAATAAAGAGAAAGGAATTTGCCTCTAATGGCCGTAGGTTTGAAAATTTTGTTCAAT
>CAZJXZ010000041.1:12344-15874 GCA_964549955.1 uncultured Eubacteriales bacterium | reverse complement strand
CTCTTTATCATCAATCACCGGCTGGGGAGGAAGCTCCTGGGCATCATCCAGCTTCCAGCTCAGCCCATCAGCTATGGCATAGATGGACTCCAAGAGTCCCACATGTCCGGTAATCTCACCGCTTTCAATCTTCTCCCTGAATTCCTTCTGAGTCAATCCAGTTCCGACTTTGAGCTGAAAGGGGAGTCGCCTTCTTGCCGAGTTCATCATCCGCCTGACTCTGATCGATTGCACCTGGAGGCAGGGTGCGGTCAGGATAAGAGGAAGAGTGTCCATCAAATAGCCAGGGTTGATACCCGTACCGACGACCGTCAGCTTCTTCTTCTTGGCCAGTTTATCGATTTTCTGCGCAATTTGAGGATTGTTCTTCCAGGGAAAGGAAAGCTCCTCGCAGGTGGAGACGACATTCATGCCTGCTTCGAGGCACCCGCTGACCTGCGGAAAAACGCTCTTAAAATGGGAGGTCGTGGTCAAAACTGCAACCTGAGCATTTGCCCGGGAGAAAAGTGCTTTCGCATCTTTCTCGATTTTGATTCCTATCCTTCGCGAAGGGTAGAGGATTTCTCCTAAATCCTTTCCCACAAGCTCAGGCTTTATATCCAGTGCTCCCACAATCTTAAAGCTTTTTTTGGCAAGCAGGGCTTCAGCGACACGCCGCCCCATGACTCCGCAGCCATAAATGATGACCTTGATTTTATCCATAAGAAACTCCTCTATTTAAATTAAAAAAATAACGGGTCGAGGACTATTAAACTCAAAATTTAAAACCTGCTCCATTCTTCAGCAATGCTTTCCACAGCATCCAGAGCAGCCTGGATTTCATTTTCAGTATGGGCGGATGAAATCGCTCCAAACCCGTGGAAGATATTGAAGCCTTTGTCCAGCATGGCCACTTTAAAAATCTTTTCTCGGAGCTCAACATCGCACAAGGCAGGATTCCAAACTTGCTCCGGGGAGGTTATCTTATCGACCTTTTCATGAAGAAACTGCACGCCGACAACCGAGCAGTTCTCAGCGACCGAATCACCGTAGCCGGTGCATTTCACGTTGAAGCCATGAGAGGCGAATTTTTTCTCGATTCCTTTTCGAACTCTTTCTCCCATTTTCCCTATTCTGGGGTAAATCTCTGATTCGTGTTCAATCAAATATTGGATATACTTCAAACCGGCCAGCATCGAAGCCGGATGAGCGGAAAAGGTCCCGCCGTCAAACTTCACTCTCAGCTCTGCTTTCGCCTCAGGGCTGCAGAGAGCCATAATATCCTCCCTCCCAGCCACAGCGCTGACCGGCATTCCTCCGCCGATGGCCTTGCCCAAAACGGTCAGGTCAGGCTCGATTCCGTACAGGCTCTGAAGGCCTCCAGGATGAAAGCGAAAGCCGGAGACGACCTCATCAAGTATGAGGAGAGAATCGTATTCCTTGGTCAGCTCTCTGGCCTTGAGCAGGTAATCCTTTTGGGCAAAGATAAAACCTCCAGCCCCTATAAAGGGCTCGAGAATGAAACAGGCCATTCTCTCGCCATGGGCTCTGAATTTTTCCTCGAGGTCATCGATATCGTTAAATCTGGTTACAACTATCATGGCATCAATGCCGGAAGGAAGGCCAGCAGACTCCAGCCAATTCAAGCCTTGGTCATAGGTAGAAATTCCCTTTAAGGCATAAGGCTGGCCGCCATGCCAGCCTCCCCCGACCTTCATCACCATCTCTCTTCCAGTGAATGCCTTGGCCAGCATCTGAGCGTACATCGTCGCCAGAGTTCCGCTGGTTGTGAAGCGAATCTTTTCAGCTCCTATCTGCTTGAGAATCAGCTCGGCCAATTCCCTCTGATAACTGCCCGGAAATCCTGTGGTCAATCCCTGACCTTTTTGAAAATAATCGAGGAGGGCATCGAGGATAACTTTCGGATTATGGCCTAAGATATTAGCAAAATGCCCCTGCCAAAAGTCGACATAGGTATGGCCATCGACATCTGTGACTTTTGAGCCGCTGGCCTGGACGTCGTAAAAAGGAAAAGGCTCGAAAAGCCGAAGGTTGTGACTTCCACCTCTAATCTGATACTGGCAGGCTTTTTTAAAAAGAGCTTCTGATTTCTTATGCTTCAACTGATATCTCTTGACGAGCTCCCCGTATAACCTTTTTTTATCCATGACCGGCCCTCCCAAGCATGATTGAGTGCCTAAAATTTTTAGGAAAAACCATATTTTGAGAAAGAGGCGCGAGCGCTCAAATTCTTCATAAAAACTCGGAGAAGTTATTAATGAATAACTCAAAAAGGAGTTTTTATCAACCCCTCCAAACTATTTGGCGAAGGCCGAGAGGAGAAAAAATCGCCAATCAATATATTTTTAGATTGCGCTTCTCCAGGCTTATTCCGGTCGCTCTATCCAGCTTTGCCCAGGCCAGGTTGTAATCCACCACAGACTTGAGCTCCATTGACCTTGCATTGGCCAGCTCTTCCTGGTACTGGAGGACAAAATAGTTCGTCGTCAACCCGACGTTCAGCTTCTTCTCCTCGGCTTCAAGCCTTTTCTCTGCCAGCTCGCGGGCAACTCGATAGGCCTGAGCTCTCTTGGCATTTGACTCAATCTCCCTCACCGCATTTTTGATTTCGAGAAAGATTTGCTTTTCTGAGTCTTTGAGCTCGAGCCGGCTCTTCTCTGCTTCAATCTTGGCCCTGACATAATCCGCTTTTGATAGAAAATTGCTGAGAGGGATGGAAAGAGTCAAGCCCACATTCCAGTTATTATAGATGAGCTTTAATGAATCACGAAGAGAATCTCCAGGGCTTCCTTTTTCTACTCCAATCTTTCCTAAGAACGGATTGCCATCCAGGTAGATGACTCTATCTCCGGAAATCCCAGGGCTCCAATAAGAAAAGCTCAAGTTCAAACCAGGAAGGAGTTGATTCTTGGCCACGCTCAAGTTCAATTCCCTGGTCTCTATGTCCTTCATCTTCATCTTTAAATCAGGCCTTTTCTCCATAGCCAGCTTCAAGGCATCATCCATCGAGACCTCTCTCTCGATAAACTCTGGCTTATCCACAGGGATTATCCTCTTTTGACTTTCCTCTTCTCCTAAGTTGATCAAGTTTCTGAGCAAATCCTCACTCCTTTTGATCTGGACCTCTGCTTGAAGAATATCAGCTTCCCGCGAAGCGACCTCGGCCTCAGCGTTCAAGATTTCAATCGGAGCCAGTTTGCCAAATTCAACTTCTTTCCTGTTCTTAGCCAACAGGTCTCGGGCAAGCTGTAAAGATTGGCTTTTGACTTTATAATTCTCGATGGAGAAGACAAGATTCCAGTAAGCCTCTTGAACCAGGTAGATGGTATCGATCAGGACAGACTGGAGCTGGTTAAGGGACATATCCAGGTTGTTGCGGGCGATCAGGATTTCTTTTTTGCTGACCTTGAAGCCAAAATCCCGCAGCAGCGGCTGGGTAAAGCCCAACCGTAATGAGTTAAAGTAAACCGGGTTGATGGTCTGAAATCCCTGGTTTGTCTCAGACCTATAGCCGCTCAAGGATAGAGAAA